>JAPYWT010000379.1 GCA_028276215.1 Thermoflexus sp.
CTCCGTATTGCCCAACCACCCACTCGTACAGCCGCCGGATGCCCTCTTCCACCCCGACCCGGGGCACCCAGCCCAGTTCCCGTGCCGCCTTGCGGATGTCGGAGATGTAGACCCGCTGGTCACCTGGACGCCAGTCCCCGTAGGAGACCGGGATGGGACGGCCCAGGAGGCGCTCCAGCAGCGGGCCGAACTCCGACCAGACGGCCAGGGTGTTCTGCGGCCCACCGCCGATGTTGTAGACCTGCCCGGCCGCGATGTGGATCCGGGCGACCGCCGCGTCGTAGACGTCCAGCAGGTCATCTATGAAGAGCACATCCCGCACCTGCTTGCCGTCCCCATAAATGGTGATGGGCCGCCCGGTGACGGCCGCGATGATGAACCAGGCCACCCACCCCTGGTCCTCCATCCCCTGCTGATGGGGCCCGTAGATGCAGGACTGGCGGAAGACGACGGTCGGCAGGCCGTAGATGCGCGCGTAGTCCCGGACGTACTGGTCGCCTGATCCTTTTGAACAGCCGTAGGGGGAGTGAAAGTCCAGCGGCTGGGTCTCCGGCACCCCCATCGGCAGGTCCCGGTAGCGGTACCGGGTCTCCTCCTCCACAATCGCCACGTCCTCCATCGCGCCGTAGACCTTGTTGGTGGACGCGTAGAGGACGATGGGGTTCCGACCGGAGAGACGGGCCGCCTCCAGGACGTTGAAGGTGCCCAGAGCGTTGACCTCAAAGTCGGTGCGGGGGTCGGCGACGGAGGTGGTGACGGCGACCTGCGCGGCCAGGTGGACAATCACGTCGGCCTGCTCCGCCCAGAATCGGAGCCGCTCAAAGTCCCGAACGTCCCCGGTGACAAACCGGAAGGCACACTCCCCGTGCGTGGCCCGCAGCCAGTCCAGGTTTTTCTCTGCGCCCGGGCGGGAGAGGTTGTCGTAGATGACCACCTCCTCGCCCCGTTTCAGTAGCCGATGAGCGTAGTTGATGCCGATGAATCCGGCGCCGCCAGTGATGAGGTAGAGCATAATTCGTGATTGCTGATTCGTGATTAATGGTCGGTGGTTGTCAGATGTTCCGCGGAACGGGCGACGCCGCCCAGGGTCAGGCTCTCCCGCGCCAGGCCAACGAGGCCCAGGATAGCGACCAGGATGTACTGGTAGGCGTGAATGGCAAAGGCGGCAGTGACGGCCTCTTCCGTCGGGACGCCGAAGGGAATGGTCAGGCCGTAGCGGGCGATGGCGTGAAAGACGCCCACCGCGCTGGGGGATGAGGGAATGGCCATCCCCAGTCCCAGGATGCAGACCAGGAAGGGGGCGGCCAGCCACGGGGGGCGGGTGACAAAAGCCCGCAGGAGCGCCCAGTAGGTGAGGACGACAAACGCCCACGCGATGGCCGACCAGAGGAGAAGGGCCAGGCCCCGTCGGCCGGAGCGAAGGGGGGCCAGGCCGTCAAAGAGGCCGTCAAAGACCCTCGCCCAGCGTTCGGCGTTCAGGCGGGGGATGCGCGCCAGGGTCCAACGGACCGCCCGCTGGCCCCACTGGGGGCGGAAGGCCATCAGGAGAAGCACCGCGGCCGCCGCGACCGCCACGGCCCCGGCGATAATCCCTGCGTTGACGGCCTCCCCCGACCCGGCCACAAAGGGGGCCACGCCGCCCAGCATGGCCACGACGGTCAGCATATCCAGCACCCGCTCCACCACGACGGTGGAGAGGGCGGCCGCGATGGAGACCTCCCCACCCCGCCCGATGACCACCGCGCGCGCCGGGTCGCCCAGGCGGAAGGGGAGGACATTGCTCACCAGGTAGCCGATGTTGGTCACCCAGAAGGAGCGGGCCAGGCTGACCTGCGGCCCCAACAGCACCCGCCAGCGGACCGCGCGCGCCAGCAGGTAGGCCACGACGGCGCCCGCCGCCGGGACCAGATACCGGTAGTCCGCCCGGGCCAGCGTCTCCGCCACCCGCCGGACGTCAATGCCGATCAGCGCCAGCACCAGCGCGACGGCACTGATGACCACCCCAATGATGACCTGCCACCGTTGTTTCATTTTGACCACAGACCACGGATTAATGACCAATGACAAAATGACCAATGACCAATGCTACCGACCGCTAACAACTGACGGCTAACAACTGACGGCTACCGGCTGACTGCTGACGGCTACCGGCTGACTGCTGACGGCTACCGGCTGACGGCTCATCACAATCCCAGCGCTTCCCGCAGCCGTTCCAGGAAGGTTGGCTGGCGCACTTCCACGACCGACTCGCCGCCCAGCGTCTCCGCCAGTTTCTGGAAGAGTTCCCGCTGCTCGCGGGTCAGTTTGGTTGGCACCTCCACCCGCGTCAGAATCAGCAGGTCGCCCCGGCCATCCCGCCGCAGATGCGGAACACCCCGCCCGCGCAGGCGAAAGATGGCGCCGGTCTGGGTGCCGGGGGGGATGTCTATCTGTTCCTCTCCCTCCAGGGTGGGGATGGTGACCCGCGCGCCCAGGGCGGCCTGAGCGACATTGATGCCCAGTTCCACCAGCAGGTCGTCGCCCTGGCGGCGGAAATAGGGATGGGGCTCCACATCCAGGACGATGTAGAGGTTCCCCGGCGGTCCGCCCCGCTCCCCCGCCTCCCCTTCTCCCGCCAGACGAATCTGTGTGCCCGTGTCCACACCGGCGGGAATGTTGACGGTCAGTTTCCGGGAAATATGCGCTCTGCCCTGACCTCCGCAGCGCGAGCAGGGGGTGGCGACGACCTCCCCCGTCCCACCACAGACCGGGCAGGTGGTAACGTTGACAAAGGAGCCGAAGATGGTACGCTGGACCTGCCGGACCTGCCCGGTGCCGCCGCAGGTGCCACAGCGGACGGGGGTTGTGCCCGGGGCGGCGCCGCTCCCCCGACACTCCGGACAGGTCTCCAGGCGGGTAACCTCTATTTCCTTCTTGCACCCGAAGACGGCTTCCTCAAACCGCAGGTGAAGATCATAGCGCAGGTCCGCCCCCCGGCGCGGCCCCCGCCGACGGCCGGTCCGGAAGCCGAAGTCCACGCCGAAGACCTCCTCAAAAATCTCAAAGGGGTCGCGGAAGCCGAAGTCAAACCCGACCCCCGGCGGCCCGGCGTGGCCGAAGCGGTCGTACGCGGCGCGCTTATCCGGGTCCGAAAGGACCTGGTAGGCCTCGTTGATCTCCTTGAAGCGGGCCTCGGCATCCGGCTCGGTGGAGACGTCAGGGTGATATTTGCGGGCCAGTTGCCGGTAGGCCCGTTTGATCTCGTCCTGGGTGGCGTTCCGGCTGACGCCCAGAATTTCGTAGTAGTCCCGTTTGCCGTTCATCCGGTTCCGCACGAACGTCCTTCAGGATACGTTGCCCTGGGCAGGATGTAGGGGCAACCCTTGCGGTTGCCCTAACATCTTTTCCGCCCGACGCTAATGAACTTTAAAAAAATTAACCCAGAAATAAACCGGCATACTGACCACCTGACCCTTTGGGCTCACCCCTCCCC
>JAPYWT010000380.1 GCA_028276215.1 Thermoflexus sp.
CCCGCCGCCTCCGGCGGCACCCCCTCCCCTCACCTGACCAAAGGTCAGGAGAGGGGAGGGGGCAGGGGGTGGGGTGAGGTCACCGGCTGGTGCACCTGGTACTACTTCTACGGCGAGAACACCGCCGACGACGTCCTGGAGAACCTGCGTGCTATCGCCGACTACCGCCTCCCCCTGGATGTCATCCTGATAGACGACGGCTACCAGACCGCCATCGGGGACTGGTTTTCCATCAACCCGGACAAGTTCCCTGACGGCATGGAGCCTGTGGCCGAAGCGGTCCGCGCCGCCGGACACCGGCTGGGCATCTGGACCGCCCCCTTCGGCGCCGCCGCCACCTCCGGACTCTTCGCGGCTCATCCCGACTGGACCGTGCGGGACGACGATGGCAACCCCGTCGTCGGCTGGGTCCACTGGGGCGTGCCCTGCTATGCCCTGGACACGACCCATCCGGGGGTGCTGGCCTGGCTGGGGGAGACTTTCCGGCGGATGCGCCGGGAGTGGGGCGCGACGTTCTTCAAGATAGACTTCCTCTTCGCCGCCGCGCGGCCGGGCCGTCGGCACGACCCCACGGCAACCCGCGCGCAGGCCCTGCGGCGGGGCGTGGAGGCCATCCGCGCCGCCATCGGCGACGACGCCTTCCTGCTGGGCTGCGGCGCCCCCCTGGGGCCCTGCATCGGTCTGGTGGACGGGATGCGCATCGGCACCGACGTGGACCCCAACTGGCACCCCATCTTCCGCTACGACCTCTCTGCTGCGTCCACCGAGAATGCCCTGCGCAACGCCATCACCCGTGCCCCCTTCCACAACCGCCTCTGGCTCAACGACCCCGACTGCCTCCTGGTCCGGCAGCGCGGCCCCGACCTGGACCTGGTCCTCAACGAGATGCGCACCCTGACCGCCGTCATCGCCCTGCTGGGCGGGCTGACGCTGAACTCCGACAACCTGCCCTTCATCCGGCCGGGACGGCTGAAGTATCTGCGGCAGGCCCTGCCGCCCACGGGCGTCTCTGCCCGGCCCCTGGACCTCTTTGAGCACGAGATGCCCCGCCGGCTCCTCCTGCCGGTGGAGCGGGACTGGGGCCGCTGGTGGGTCGCGGGTGTCATCAACTGGGAGGACCGGACGGTGCAGACGACCGTCCGCCTGGCCGACCTGGGTCTCCCTCCGGGCCGCTACCACGTCTTCCACTACTGGCGGCGCCGCTACCTGGGGGTGACCGACGACGCGGTGGTCCTGACCCGTCACCAGCCCCACGAGACCGCCGTCCTGCTCTTCAAGCCCGTCTCCGACCGGCCCGACCTGCTGACCACCACCTTCCACGTCTGTCAGGGGGCGGTGGAGGTGACGGACTGCCGCTGGGACGAGGCGACCGGTCTCCTGCGCGTCGGGCTGGAGAAAGCGGGCCAGCAGTTCGGCGAGGTCTGGCTGACTGCGCCCCTGCCCTGGGAGGTCGTGGAGGTCCGGGTGGACGGCAGGCGTTTCCCCTGGGTCTCCCCGGCCCCGGGGCTTCTGCGCGTCGGCCTGATGTTAGAGGGACGCGCAGAGATCACCGCCACATTCCGGAAAAGGGAAAGATGACCGCACCACAAAACGCCCTGCCGTCCGTTGGAAAGGCCCTCCTGCTCATCGGCATCGGCCTGGTATTGTTCGGGTGCGGCCTTTGTCTGGGCGCGGTAGCCACAGCCGTTCTGACGCGCCCGAGCCTTCCCCGGACCTCTTCGGCCCCCATCGGTTCTGCTCTGGACCATCCGGCCCCGCCGGGCACCGCCGTCGTGGCGGGGGACCTGAAAATTCGGGTGACGGATGTGATCCGTCCGGCGGATGACATTGTGGCGGGCAGCATATTCAATCCCCAGCCGGGTCCGGGCAACGAGATGATGCTGGTCACCGTCTCCATCACCTGTCACCCGGAAGAAGGGGACACCTGCCCCCTTGCCCCCGTGCTGGATTTCCTTCTGGTCAGCCCTCAGGGGGTACACCGACCGGAATGGCTGGTGTCCGGCCTGCCCAACCTGTTGTCGTCCGGCGAAATATCCAGTGGAGAGACCGTATCTGGGGACCTTCTGTTTGAGGTCGGGAAGGAGGAGACGGGCCTGGTCCTGGTATACAGCGAGTCCCTGGGGGAGGATGTCGCCTATCTGGAAGTCTCGCCCGGAAGGCGCTGAAATGAAAGGGTAAGGCTACCGATCTCCCCTTCCCGTCCCTCACCCGAGTATGCTGGCTGGTAAAAGCGGTGGAGTGAGAATGCATTTGTTTCTGGAGGGACCTGACGATGAGCTCATCCCAATTACCCAATCGGCCTGAATCATACCCCCTGGCCACCCCGGAGGAGACCAACATGTTCATCTCGTGGGCCAAAGAACTGATCCGCCAATTCCGCCTGGCCTGGCGGCTCTTTAAGGACCGCCGGGTGCCCTGGGTGCTGAAACTCATCCCCCCGGCCGCGCTCATCTACGTCCTCTCCCCCATAGACATCCTGCCCGACCTGAGCCTGGGCCTGGGGCAACTGGACGACATCGCCATTGTCCTCCTGAGTTTGAAACTCTTCATTGAATTGGCCCCACCGGAGGTGGTCCGGGAGCACCTGCGGGCCCTGGGGGCGAAAATCGCCGAGTGGACATCTGAAGAGCCGACGGTCGTTGAGGGAGAGTTTGAGGTGAGAGAGGAATGAGGAATAAGGAACGTGCCAGGCACTTTGAAGTGCCTGGCACGTCCTTTCGCGCCTTTCGCGCCTTTCGTGTCTTTCGCGCTATTTCGTTTTGACCTTAATGGTCTTGGGCCGAATCTCTTCCGCCTTGGGCAACGTGAGGGTGAGCACGCCATTCTCAAAGGTCGCCTCCGCCTTCTCCACGTCCACCGGCACGTTCAGCACCAGGGAGCGGGCGAAGTGACCGTAGGGCCGTTCCTGGAAGAGGTACTCCACGTTGTCCAGCGGCGGCCGGAGTTCCCCACGGATGGTCAGCGTATCCCCCTGGATGGAGATGTCCACCTCTTCGGGCAGCAGGCCCGGCACCGAGGCGACCACCACAATCTCGTCGGGGGTAGTGTAGACGTCCACCGGCAACCGCAGCGGTTCCTCCGGCGTGCCCCGCCGCCACGTGCTCATCGGGCGGACAAAGGACTCCTCAAACAGACGGTCCATCGCTTCTTTCAGGCTCATCATCTCCCGAAACGGAGCGAAGAATGCCATCGCGCACCTCCTTTTCCTCACCCCTCCCCCCCCGCCTGCGGCGGCACCCCCCCCCCTCTCCTGAACTTCGTTCAGGAGAGGGGAGGGGGCAGCGGCGAAGCCGCTGGGGGTGGGGTGAGGCTGAACAGTTACGAGCAACCGTAACAAAACCCCGATCCGGAGGTCAGCGATGTGCCAGGCACGGGAGACGTGCCTGGCACATCCATTTTCAGGGTGTGTCCCAATTTCGTCGGGCATGGCCGCTTTGTAGGACAACTGCTCGC
>JAPYWT010000381.1 GCA_028276215.1 Thermoflexus sp.
GTCCACCATCACGTTATACCCGTAGGGGGTAAAGTAGTTGGCCAGCAGTCCCGAAATCCCGCCGCAGAAGGCCTCGGCATACTTTCCTTCCCAGCCGGCTGCCGCGCATATCATGGAGATCACGGCGTCAATCAGGCTGATGATGGCTGTGATGAGTTGCCCTACGCCAGGGATAAACGAAATGGCTATTATAAACATGGACGCCAGGATCGCGCCGATAGCAGCGGCTACCGCTGTCGCTATGGCTTCGGCCTTCTTAGGCCCTGTCACCAGGGTGGCGATCATGATGCTGATGGCTATGACCGCTGTGATGATGACGCTGATCACCGCTGCAATTTCACTGGCCTTCCCCACGGGTTCCAGGGTGCCCTTGACGAACTTAATCGCGGTTTCGGCCAGCGCTGTAGTGGTCATGACAATGGAAAAGGCGGCTGCGACTAAGGTGAGCGCGTACTGGGTGGTGCCAGATGTGGATAGGGCGGCGATGCTGAAAATAATCGCGAACAGTGCCGCCGTGTACTGAATGCCCATGCTGGCTTTTTCCCAGTGGCTGAGCTGCTTGAGTCCCGTAATGTATTCGGAAGCGCCGCGACGCAGGGATTTGCCAAACTCGTTTAAGGTCAACGTTCGCGCCGTTGTGCCAGCCGGCAGGTTTCTTGCAGGCAGGAGAGGCACCAGGATCTGTCCCAATGGATCGCAGATCTTGTCCGAGATAACCTGCATGACATCGCCACTGTCTGCGACCAGCGTCGTGACGTCCTGGGTGACAGCCTGATCGCTGGGCGGGGTGCCCGTAGGCAGCGCCGTGTTTCCCTGAGCCACCAGAGCGACTCGGCCCTGTCTCAGGCTCAGATAATAGGCCAGGGCCAGTGTGGTCTGACCTCGCGTCACATCCTCGCGCCAGTCCGCTGGAACGTTCGGGTTGGATTTCACCCGGTTTTGGAAGCGGTTGTAGAGCAGCGCGTAAGTCCTGTTCCAATAGTCCGTCACCGGGTAGGGCTGCCAGCGGCCGTCCTGGTAACGGTAGGGCGCCCAACTTATGCTGGCCAGCGTTTCCACCGGCCGACTTCCCAGGTCAAAAGTCACCCCCGTGCCGGACACGCTGGTCGGGCCGCCCATGCCCAACTCGGCGGCGCGGTAACGCTCGTCGCGCAGGAACAGGAGCGTCGGCGCATCGGCGCCCGCGTCTTTGTACGCCGTAAAGTTGTTGTTCAGAATCCTGACCGTTTCCGTCATCATCACGTAGGCGACGTAATCCTGCTGCGGGTAGGAGAAGGTCTCGACCTGGATGGTGGCGGTGAGCGGCACACCCAGCCGGTCGGTGATGGTGACGGTGGAGGTCAGGGGCGCGTCAAAGCGGCCGGCGATGCTCGTGTCGGCCACCCGGATGCCGTCCGTATAGGTGACCACGCCGATGTCGCGCAACTTGTTCTTATTCTGATCTCGCCCCGTCATGTAGGTCTGGCTCAGCCCCATCGCCATCAGCCACAGCCAGTCGTCGTACTGGCGGTCCTGCTTGCTTTCGGCGGACGGGTCTTCCCAGGCGATGGCTATATCAGTGCCGTGGTCCTCGCGCACGGTCAGGCCGGTGAGGTACCAATCGTCATAGTAGGTGTGGACGATCTGGGTGTTATCCAGCACCCAACTCTCTTTGTACTTGCACCAGGTCTCCTGGGTTTCTTCCGAACCGGGCGGCATGGGCCGGCAATAGTCGGTGAGCATCTGGACGAGCCAGACGACGCGCACCTTTTGCGCTGCACCCAGGCTGGACTCACGCGGCGTGTAGGGGACGCGCGCGGCAAAGGCCACCTGTCCCCCGCCGGTCTCGTCGGCGACGACGATGAGCGGGACGAGGAGGGTCACGCGGCCATCGCCCAGGTCGCGCGCGATGGCGCCGTAGGCCCTGAGGGCCTCAGCATCAATCATCTTGTTCGTGTAAGGACCGTTGGGCACGTCGGCGAGGGGGGCGCAGGCGGCGGTGTGGCCTGCCGCCTTGAGCACCAGGACGTGCGCGCCGTCGGCCAGCGTGAGCAGGTTGCGGTTGGGGATGTCCCGCGTCTGTCCGTTCAAGACGGTGCCCAGCGAAACGTCCAGCACGCCGCCGTTGCAGGTGCCGGTGTAAATCTCGGCGGTGACCGGCGTGGTCCCCTGGAGTTGAAAGCCCAGGCGTGTGGCGCTGCCCACCTGCGAGAGGTTGACGGTGGCCGAAAGCCAGGTGGTGAAAACGGGTGGCGTCGTGGTGACGGGCCATGAGGTATCCACGCCCTTCAACTGCACGCTCGTGCGCAGGGTCGTCGTCAGCGGCAGGGGGAGGTCTTTGCCCGCAAGTTCCACTTCCAGCATGGGAATGAGGCGCATGTCGCCGTTGGCGCTGCGCGGATCGTTGGCCGCGTCCTGCGCGCTCAGGTAGGTGGCGAACGTGGAGTCGTTGCCCGCGCGGCGCTGCACCTGGCCGTCTTCATCGCCGCCCGGCCAGTCCAACACGTTGAGCGCGTAGGTCAGATGATCGGTGATGACGGGGCGCAGTTGCAGGTCAACCAGGACCGGATAGTATTGGTTCGGCGCAGAAGGTTTGGCTTTCAGCCCGTTCACCACCAATTCAAAGGGACGCTCGCGGGTGAAGGGGGTCGTTTGACCCACCACGGCGGTGGGGGCTGTATCAACCCGGTCAGGGACGCCGTCGTTGTCGTCGTCGCGATCAAACAGGTCAGGCGTGCCGTCCCGGTCGGTGTCGGGGCAGGTCCGAGAGGTCGTCCCCAGGCCGGGACACTCCAGCGTATCGGGCCGGCCATCGTTGTTGCTGTCCACCGAGTTGGGGTCCAGGTACCAGCGCCGTCCGGCATAATCAAAGCCGCGCACCTCGGCGCCATCGGGGATGCTATCGCCGTCGCTGTCGGCGTTGCACGGGTCGGTGCCCAGGCGCAGCACCTCCCAGCCGTCCAGCAGGCCGTCGCCATCGGTGTCCGCGACGCTCGGGTTGGTTCCGTATTGTCGCTCCTGGCAATCGGACAGGCCATCCTTATCGGTGTCGGTGGTCTTTTCATTCTCGGTGCAGGCAATACCGGCGGTCGTGCCGCCCCCGCTGCCGCCGGCTGCCTGCCCGGCAATCGCAGGCGCGGCGAGCGGGTCGCGCAGCGGATCCCAATCCGATGCCAGCAGTTGGTCTTGCATGTCGCTCGCGGCGGCCTGCGCTTCCTGTTCCTGCTCCAGCGCGGCCTGGCGGGCGGCCTGGCGCTGGGCAAAGGCGGCCACCTGATGGCTCTGGAGCAGCGGGGTAAAGACCATCGTCCAGATCAGGATCACCGAGAGGGCGGCGTAGACGCGCTTTGACCTGGAGTGGACGATGAGCAGGGCAATCAGCCCGATACAGAACAGGAGCAGGCCGGCCTGACCTGCCAGGCGCTGCCATCCCTCCGGTGTGCGCGGCAGCCCCAGCGCGCTGGCCAGACGAC
>JAPYWT010000382.1 GCA_028276215.1 Thermoflexus sp.
GCCGCATAAAGAACGCTGCGTCCTCGCTCCCCATCGTCCGCTCCCCGGAGGTGACCCGCTCCGGGCCCAGCACCGCCTCCGCCGCCCGCCGCACCACCGATGTCACCGCGTAGTCGTTGATGACGGCCGGGGTGAGGGGGGTGATTTCCAGTTCGGCCCGCGCGCCGCAGGCCGCCGCGACGCCCTCCAGCACCTCCCGCACCCGCCGGAGCACCACCTCCCGGGCCGACGGCTCGTAGGTGCGAATGGTCCCCGTCATCTCCACCTGGGCGGGGATGACGTTGAAGGCGTCGCCGCCGTGGATGGCGCCGACGGTCACCACCGCCGTCTCCAGCGGGCTCACGTTGCGGCTGACCACCGTCTGCAACGCGGTGACCATGTAGGCCGCCGCCACAATGGGGTCCACCGTCTGGTGGGGGAGGGCGCCGTGGCCGCCCTGCCCGTGAACCGTACAGGTCCACCGCTCCGCCGCCGCCATCACCGGGCCCGGAGTGATGTCCACCGACCCCAGCGGCCGGTCCGTCCAGAGGTGCGCGGCCAGGAAGACGTCCGGACGGGGGTCCTCCAGCGCACCGTCCCGAATCATCGCCTCGGCCCCGTTTCCCCCCTCCTCGGCGGGCTGGAAGATCAGTTTGACGGTGCCGGACATCCGGTCCTGATACGTGGTCAGCAACTCGGCCAGGCCCATACCCATCGCGACATGCCCGTCGTGGCCGCAGGCGTGCATCCGGCCCGGGATGGTGGACGCGTACTCCGCCCCCGTCTCCTCGGTAATGGGGAGCGCGTCCATATCAAAGCGGACCATCACCACCGGGCCGGACCGGGCCCCCTCCAGGACTCCGACCACACCCGTGCGGCCGACGCCGGTCTGCACCCGATAGCCTAACCCCTCCAGATGGGCCGCGACGATGCCCGCCGTCCGCTCCTCGGCGTAGCCCAACTCCGGGTGGCGGTGAAAATCCCGCCGCCAGGCGACCAGTTTCTCTCGCCTGTCTTTCGCTGCCGCAAGGAATTCGTTCATGGCGACCTCCGGGAATCGTAACCATGCGCTGACTGAAGTCACCCTTCCTGGGCCTGCGGCCGATGGTCGGCCTTCGCCGACCTTACCCTCTCGGCGGCTTCGCCGCCAGGGGAAGGGGGATGAAAATGCTCGTAGTGAGCCACGGAGCGCCACGCGCCGAAGGCGCTCGCGCCGAGGCGAAGCGGAGTGGCGTGAGCCCCCCGAGCGGCACTCCGCTGGCGCTTCGTGCCTGACTACAAACGCACACCAATGATGAGCCCTGGCCTGCGCTACGGGGCCTGTTGTAGCGCCGGCCACCAAGCCGGTATACCGGTACAGGCTGACAGCCTGCGCTACAGGCCCCCATACGCATCAAGCTCTTCCGCCCGACGCTAAAGCGTCGGGCTTATGTTGCAAAGCCCCTTCGGGGCTCAAAACAGCCCGCAGGGCTTTGCTGAATCAGCCCGACGGTTCACCGTCGGGCTTAAATTGATGCCAATGGCCTGCGCTACAGACCCCCATACAGCGCCTCCACGCGCGGGGCCAGTACCGACCAGTCGTAGTGGTTTTCCACAAAACGGCGGGCGGCCCGGCCGATAACCGCCCGGCGGGCCGGGTCCCGCAGGAGCGACACCACGGCCGCGGCGAACGTCTCCGCATCGTCCGCCAGGAGCAGTTCCTGGCCGTCCCGTACTTCGTACCCCTCCGCCCCCAGGCGTGTGGCGACAACGGCCCGCTCCATCGCCATCGCCTCCAGAAGTTTCAGCCGGGTGCCTCCGCCGATGCGCAGCGGGGCCACGTATACCGCCGCCCCGGCGATGTAGGGACGGGTGTCCTCCACATACCCGGTCAGCGTGACCGCGGGGTCTTTCCGCAGGGCCGCCAGCCGGGGATGCGGGCGCTGCCCCACCACCCAGAGCCGGACGTCGGGCACGTGCTCCCGGATGCGGGGGAGGACTTCTCCGGCCAGCCAGAGCACCGCGTCCACGTTGGGGCGGAAGTCCATCTTGCCGGTGAAGACCAGGGCGTTTTCCCCCATCCCCGGCGCGGGGGGAATCCCCGGGTCGTAGGCGGAGACGTCCACTCCGTTGGGGACAACCGTCGGCCTGAGGCCCGGGACCAGGGAGCGGAGCGCCGCCGCGTCCGCTTCGGAGACGGCGATCACATGGTCGGCGCGGCGGCAGATTCCGGCCTCGTACCGCCGAAGACGCCTCCACTGGACCAGCGAGTAGAGGGCACCGTGCCAGCGGCGGGGATGGCGCAGGTCGGTCAGGAAAGCCCGCTTCTGCAGGAGAAACTCGCAGTTGAAGTCGTCAAAGACCATCCGCGGGCGCGGGTGGGCCCGTTCCAGGACGTCCAGAAACGGGGCCATCTCAATCCCCTCTATGTGGACGGCGTCAAAGGGCTGAGCGGCCAGTTGGTCAGCCAGGCGCCAGCGAAAGAGGGGACTCTCCAGCCGGAGGGCCATGTCGGGCTGACGGCCCAGCAGCAGGTCGCGCAGGCGGCGGGAGAGGGGACGGGGCGGGGGCTCCGGCACAACATCCAGCGAGATGTCGCCGAAGTCGGGGGGCAAAGGGGGAACTTCCGCCGTGTCGTGAAACGAGAGGATGGTCATCCTGTGGCGCCGGGCGAGGGCGGAAATCATCCCCCAGGCGCGGAGGGCGCCGCCCTGCCGGGGCGGGTACGGCACCTGAGAGGTCAGGAAGAGCAGGTTCATGTGGTGAACCGACGGTCCGTTATGGGTGTGTACCAGGATTGTAGGACAACTGCTCGCAGTTGTCCTACAAAGCGGCCAGGCCCGACAGAGTCAGGACACACCAGACTTCATCGGAAATAGGACGCGGATGGACGCGGATGAGCACGGCTTTTTCCGTGCTTGATGGCGCAACCTGGCGTTGCGCTCTAATTTCCGATGAACTCTACCTCTGTTACCCTGGCTCAAACGGAAGAAGCGCGCCGTTTGGCGCCAGTTGGCTGATCTTCAGTTCGGCCTGGTCCAGTTGCCGGTTGCAGTAGGCCGCCAGGGCCTGCCCCCGTTCGTAGAGGGCCAGACTCTCCTCCAGCGTCAACCCGCCGGCCTCCAGTTTGCGGACCACCTCTTCCAGTTCGGCGAACGCTTCCTCAAAGGTCATTTCCGAGACGGGTTTCATCTCCACCGCTCCGCGGATAGTACTTACAAAACGCGGGCAACCAGCAGGCCGAACAGACTCAGCAGCAGGCCCACGTGGAGCCAGAGGTGGGTCCGGGCCATCCAGCCGATGACCGGCCAGGCCGGGAGCAACTGGAGAATGAAGTTCAGCCCGATCATCCCCATGCCGATGACCACGAGGAGCCCCGGCGCCCGGGCCAGGAAGTCACTGGTCGTTTTGACGATCTTTGCCAGCATGCCGTCCTCCCTGGCCCCGATTGTAGCACATCCCGGCCGGGACGTCAACAGTGGGTTGTGGGGC
>JAPYWT010000383.1 GCA_028276215.1 Thermoflexus sp.
AGGGGGCTGACGCCCGGGACCACCCGCGTGACGGAAAGGGGAATCCCCGCCGGACGCCGGGGGAAGAGGACGGGGCGGAGGGCCAGCAATGCAACCAGCGTGATGAGCAGAATCGCCACCCCGACCCCTCCCAGCCAGAGGACGACGGGGGGCACGCGCGCAATGCGTCCTTTCGGAGGAAGAGACGGGGGAGCAGAGGGGGCGGGACCGGGTTCTTCCATTATGGACTCCCTGTGGGCGATGCGATGCGGATGTAGACGCTGGCCCCCTCCCCCTCCACCACGCGGCCGATGCCCAGGTAGGGGACGACAATGCGAACGGCGCCCCGTACGGCCGCGGTGAACCGCAGCCGTCCCGTGTCGTCGGTCACTCCCTCGTTGACCTGCTCGCCGGTGAGAGTGTCGTAGGCCAGGATGCGCAGCCCCGCCACCCCCTCTCCCGCCCCGGGACTGCGGTCGTTGTTGGCGTCGTAGTAGACCAGGATGTCCAGCGGGACAAAGCGGGGGGCCGGTGTCGCTTCCGGGGACGGCGGCGCGGGGGTGGAGATCAGCCGCACGGAGAGTTCTCCCCCCGAGAGCGGGGTCGCGGTGGGAGGTGGAGAGGTGAACGTCTCCGGCGTGGGCGTCCAGTCTTTGGGGACCGGGGTGGCCGTGGGTGGCCGGGGCGTCGCCGTGGGTGCGGGGGTGGGCAGGCCCGGAACCTCTACAGAGCAGCGCAGGCTGTAGGTGCTGTTCTGCACCTCGGAATACGGGAACCGGCCGCCGTGTCCCACGAGAACGTAGAGCCACCCCTCGTAAGTGGAGATATAGGAAATCCGGCTCCGGTAATCCCCAGGCGTCACATCGTCATTGCCGCCCAGGCCGTTGCGGTTATGGTCGTAGATGATGATGTTGGTATCCAGGCCGGGGGCCAGGTTCAGCGTCTCGCAGGTGTAGAGCAGACCCGGCTTCACCCAAATTTTGTAGAAATCGTTGTCCTCGGTCGCTCCGCCCCAGGGAATAAAGTTCAGGTTATCGTAGGTGATGTTGGTGGCAATGGTGGAAGCATGGTCAAAGTCGTAGTTGGGCTCAAAGCGATCTGCGCCGCTCAGCGGGGTGGGCGGGGGGGGCGTCGCCGTCCCGGTTGGGGTGGGAGAAGGCGTCGGTGTCGCCGTCGGCGCGGCCGCGTTGGCTTCCAGATGATACGTCCCACCGCTGCAGTAGTTGCTGATCTGAAAGACCTTGAAGTAGAACGGCCCTGCGGAACCCGCAACCATTGTCACGCGCGCCGAGTTGCCGTCCAGGGTGTTGGTGTCCGTCAGGATTGGCGTCCGGGCTGCATCGTAGACGATGATGCCCAGGTTGTAGTTCCCCAGGCCGTCTGGGATCGCGCTGACCTCATAGGTCCAGCCGACGACGGCGTTGTCCAGCCGGAAGTAGTCCTCCGTCGGGTTCTTCGCCTCACCGGGAGCGCCCTGTACCAGGGCCAGGCCGGTGTAGTCGGCCAGAATGGCGGCCGTATCAAAGGAATTGTTCCCCGGGATAGCATCTGTGGTGGTCACAGCCAGGGTGCATGTGATGAGGTCTACCGAGACGGCGGGCTGGAAGCGGAACGGGTCCACCCGGGCGGGCTGGGCCGCCAGAGAATCGGCTGTACGGAGGGACTGGAGGGTCAGGAGCAGGAGGGCAACGGTGACTCCCAGGATGATCCCCCCCAACTGTAACGAACGGGCTCTCGCCATCATTCCCCCTTTGGCCCGGTGGGGTCTTGGCACCCGGGCCACTTTTGTTATACCACAAAACCGGTCGGCGTCAAGTTTGGCCATTAGCCTGGCCACCTGACACTTTTGATTGGCAGTACACGGATTCACACGGATGCTACGGATAGACACGGATTGCTAACCTGCAAATGCTCGTCTTACCTTTGCTTCCCGTTTAATGGGACACGGGTGGGCACAGATGCTACGGATTTTCACGGATTTTCATCCGTGCTCATCCGTGAAACCCGTGGGTATCCGTGTCCTGATTTCAAACTGTCGGGTAGCCAGGCCATTAGCCGTCAGTCGGTAGCCGTTAGTGGTCAGCCGTTAGCCGTTAGTGGTAGTGGTCCGTGGTCTGTCGTCCGTGGTCTGTCGTCCGTCGTCTGTGGTCAATGGTCAATGCAATGCCAGCCCCCAGTATCCCCAGGCCGGCCCACTGGAGGGCGGAGAGGCCACCGATGATAGGGGGCGCATCCCCCCGCAGAAACCCCAGGGCGAATTCCCCCAGGCCGTAGAGGGCCAACCAAATGGGCCCTGTAGGGGCAACCCCTCGGGGCGAGAAGCCCCCTCGGGCCGAGGCCCTTCGGGGCCGAGGGCTTCGGGGCGTGGCCCTTGCGGTTGCCCCCCTTGCGGTTACCCCCGGTGTGGTTGCCCCCGATGCGGTTGTCCGGCCCCCGCGCACCATCCAGAGGGTCAAAACCAGCATGAGGGCCCCCCACCCCATCCCCAGCACCGGCACGGCGACACGCGGCGCGCGCAGGCCGTAGAGGTCGGGGAGTTCCGCGCTGAGAGCCCAGAGCGGGCCGTCCCCGGGCCAGGTCTCCCGGCCGCAGGCGCAGCCCGCCCGCAGGCAGCCCAGATACGCCGCAATCAGCACGACCGCCGCGCCCGGTGCCAGCGTGCCCCAGAGGAGCCCGGGGGTCAGTTTCCGGAGGCGGGCCATCACCCCCGCGCCCATCGCCCCCCCGACCACGACCCCTGGCGCGGAGAGGCCGCCCTGCCAGAGGGCCAGCGCGGCTGTCGGGTGCTCCCGGAAGTACGGCAGATGCGCCGCGACGTAGCCCAGGCGCCCCAGGAGCAGGCCACCCACCGCCGTCGCCAGCACCCCGTCCACCACAACCATCACCGGCAGCCCGTTCCGGCGCCCGGCCCAGAGGGCCAGCGCCGTCCCCAACAGCACCCCTGCCGTCAGCGCGGCCCGGTAGTCGGGAAGGGGGAGGCGGGTGAGAAAGTCAAAAATCATAGCCGTGAGGAGTAGTCGTTAGCCGTCAGTGGTCAGTGGTCTGTCGTCTGTGGTCTGTCGTCTGTGGTCTGTGGTCTATCGTCGGCCGGACAAAGATCATGACGTACTCGTGCTTGAAGATGTAGTAGCCTCCGGCCAGGGCGCGGTAGCGCCAGAGGTTGGTCCTTTTTCCCTTGCCCCGCTCGTTGCCGGTGATGTTCTTGACCACAATCGCTTTGGGCCGAAAGCCCACCCGCCCGCAGCGCTCCATACAGTAGAAACCCAGCGGGACCAGTTCGCCCTGCGCGTACTTATCGCCGATGATCAGGACGGCGAAGCGGCCCGGCGCCAGCAGGTCAAACCCGTGCCGGGCGACGGCCTCAAACCGGTCCAGAAAAGTTTCCAGGTCCGGCGCGTTGGAGAGGTCGGCGGAGAGGCCGGAGAAGCGGATAATGTCGTGGTAGGGTGGATGCAGGATGAGCAG
>JAPYWT010000384.1 GCA_028276215.1 Thermoflexus sp.
CTGTCTCCGGAAGGGAATGGCCCTTTCGGAGTAGCCAGAGGGCGTGCCAGCGGATTTTCAACTCCGCATCTTGCTCCTTCCGATACAATTGATATAAGGTTGCTTCATCTTCTTGCCAGTCTACAAGCGGGCTCACGGGTTTAATCGGACTTCACCTCCAACCAGAACTCGCTAAAATTATACATAATGTCTTAAACAAACGCAATTGGTATAACACCTGCAGCCTTACGCAACCGGTGACTCCACACCCATTCCAGGAGCACATCCCAATCTATATTCACTCCGATGAAAAGGACGCTTATCGGCAAGACACCAATAAGGTGGCGCAACTCTTTCAAACGGATAATGAAGGACAGGGCAATAGCCAGAACCGGGTAACCTAACAAAATGCAATTCAACAAGGCGTTTTTCCGGCGCAAGATGAAAAACAATATTCCAGCGACCAAACCGGATACAATACCGACATCCAGCAGGTCAAAGACAATCTGGCGTGCCCACTGAACCGCCGCAATAGAAGACCGGGGATCTCGGAGAGCCTGCTGAGTCGCAGAGCCCCACCAGCGTTGCATAGTGCTCATAAACGCCTGGGGCGAAAGTTGCCAGCACCATATTCCCCAGGCTACAAGGCCAATAATGGCTGGGAAAGTCACCAGCGCAACCGCTTGCCAGGCCAGGCGTTGATGTTGCCGAAATCTCAAAAACGCATAAATTCCACACACAATGACGAACAGAAGAGCAATCTCCTTAAGAAGCACGGCGATTGCAAAAGCTACCCCTGAACCTGCAAGCGACAACAATTTTTTTCGCTCACCTTTAATAAGTAATAACAGACCCACCAGTAGAAAGAAAGCCATCGGCACTTCCATATATACGAAAAAAGAGAGGCGCGCAAAGAAGGAGTTAATACCTAAAAGTAAAGCACTGATGAACGCGGCGGCCTTTTTCCCGGTTACCCATTGGACAAAATGGTAGACAAGAAGCACACAGCCAATTTCAAACACCACAGTTACCCCGCGAGCGGTAAGAAGCCCTCCTGGAATATATCTCAAAAAGTAAGCGTATAACGGCGTATGTTCAAAGTAAAAAGCCCCCCTTTCGCCAATTGACCGAAGAGGTAGCCCGCCTTGCCGTATATTACCAGCCACATCTAAGAAAATGGCTTCGTCATACTCTGCTATGTGTACTTTCCAAATCAGTGGTATTTGGGCTATAAGTGTAAAAATCACAACGAGCGAAATAGCAAACAGTGGATAAAAAGTCTCCCGTTGGTTCTTAATGAGGGCGGATATTTGCATTACGAAATGCTGGGGATATAATAGAATGCTGGAATCACACATTTTCGGGAGATGCCCCATGAGATCTAACCTCTGTAGCATGACTTTCTGGGTAACGGTTGTTGTGATTCTTTGCGTATTCCTTTCGCTATTTGTCTTGCAGGTGCAGAAAAACCCCTTACGTTGGGATGAAGTAGATTACTTCCAGTGCATGGAAAATGTTATCCGTTTAGGCATCCCAATCTATTATGCCGGTGAAGTTAAAATAGATCCTCACCTACTACTCTGTCAATTATGAAACTTATATTTGCGATGGGGTTGAATACCCCCAAATATGGGCAAATGAGGTCATTATAGGCCCACATATCCAGCCAGCAGGGTATTTCTCAAATCCGGCCAAACTGAAAAATCAGCCTTGACAGAGTACTACTGGTATACTCATCCAGCCGACAGTTGGGGGAAGAGGAATTCGTGTTTTATCGCTTTAAACCGGAAACGGGGATCCTTAAAGAAACCTTTTTTGCCATTGTGGGTGGCACAAGCCGCTATACCTACGGAATGTGGCATCCTCCTCTCTATATCTACCTGGGCTCAGTGTTTCTGCGCCTGGTACCTTTAGCGCCAGAGAATAGCCACCTTTTAAGGTATTTTAATCTGGTGTTTAGCATTGGCATTTTCATTGGGATGCTGCTTTTATCACGAGAAATTTACCCTTCCCTTTACAAACCGATCTTCTTATTCGCATTACTCTTCTATGCATTAAACCCACTAACAGTGCGAGGCTCAGTTCTGATTGATTATAATGCAACACTTGGCCCATGCACTGCTATTTGGTTTGTCATTACTTACCTCTACGGTGTACGGAAAAATTCCTGGTGGGGACTGATTCTCTCTACAATTGTGATGCTCTTTACAAGTTTAGGAATAGCCACAAGTCTTCTGCTCGCGATAGGTTTGTATTCTGTTTTATCCCCTTTACTGGACCGTCGTCAGAAAATTGGGCAGGCAATTGGCGCGATAATAATTGGCACGATCTTTTTTATTCTCCTCTTTTACGCCTTTTGCCGCTCGTTTCAACTTCCTTTCAGCCAACCTTTTCTCCACAACTTTGCGCGCGCCAAAAGCGACAAGGATTTTCTGTCGTACCGACAGATTCCTGTGATTTTGGATTATTTAAAGTGGTACACTTATGAGATAGGCCTACCTGTTATGTCAATATTTGCCTTATTATTGCTCAGGCCCATATTGGGCACACACCATCCCCAGCGGTTCCTTTTGCCTACCGTTATCATCATTGGCTTGATCTCACATGCAGCCCTGAAAGCCAACGCCTACTGGTTCCCCAAATATATTCTCTTCCTGCTGCCGTTGTTGTTTGTATACATTGCTGGTGAAGGATTGAGTCTATTCCTGGCAACATCAAAATCTCAGAGAATCCTCGTTGGGGCAATAACGTTCCTTCTGGTGACCAACTGCGCCGTGAAATCATCGTACTGGATTCGGTACCCTGGTGGGACTTTATACGATAAAGGTCAGCAGGGCATCATTGCTATCGCAGAGGCCCTGAAAGCTGCCACCGATCCCGGCGAAGTAGTACTATGCCCTAAAGATGTCGGTTTTTTCGCCGGCCGCAAATTCATTCAGTTATTCGGTGCGTATCTCACTGAGGTCAACCTTGTGGCCGCAAGAATTCAAGAATTAAACGTGCGTTTTGTAGTCGCCCCTCTTTATCTACTAAATACAAACACAGAAATGGGCAAGTTTCTATTGATCTTCGCCTTGCCATAGTAACATCTTTTGTATAGAATATATCCCACCTATCACAGGTAGGGAGGATGGTAGGATGCGGCCCAAAGGGAGTGCAGAAGCTCTGGAAATGCGCCGGATGATCGCCGTTCGGATGCTCCAGGCAGGCAGAGGAGTCCGGGAAGTGAGTCGTCTGGTCGGCGTCTCCCCGGCCTCTGTTTCTCGTTGGAAAAAAGTGCTCCAGGAGCAAGGGGTAGAAGCTCTGCGCGCCAAACCCCATCCCGGCCGTCCCCCTCGCCTTACGGCTGACCAGAAACAGCGTCTGGCGGAGATTCTCCGGCGAGGGGCCAGAGCGGCCGGATTCCCCACGGATTTGTGGACCCTTCGCCGGGTAGCCCAGGTGATCCAGCGGGAGTT
>JAPYWT010000385.1 GCA_028276215.1 Thermoflexus sp.
GGGGTTGAGCCGGGCGGCCCGCCAGGCCGGATACATCCCCGAGGCCAGCCCCACCACCACCGAGACCGACGTCGCCAGCAGCACCGCCTGCAGGGTGACTGCCGTGCGGATGCTGGCCAGCGCGGCGATGGCCTGCGCGCCCACCGCACCCAGCCCAATCCCCAGCAATCCTCCGGCGAAGGCCATCACCACCGCCTCCATCAGGAACTGCACCAGGATGTCCCGCCGCCGCGCCCCCACCGCCTTCCGCAGGCCGATTTCCCGCGTCCGCTCCGTCACCGAGACCAGCATGATGTTCATAATCCCGATGCCGCCCACCAGCAGGCTGATCCCGGCAATCGCACCCAGGAAGGTCGTGAGGATGCCCGTGATGCTGCTGAAACTCTGGACCAGGTCCGCCTGACTGAGCACGCTGAAGTCGTCATCGTCCTCCACAGAGAGGCGGTGTTGCTCCCGCAGGACGGCGCGAATCTCCGCCATCGCCGCCTCCATCCGGTCCTCGCTCACCGCCTGGACGGAGATAGAGGACAGAGAGTACTCCCCGTTGGGAGCCCGGACGGAGAAGAGGCGGCTCTGGGCCGTCGTCAGTGGGACGAAGATGGTGTTGTCCTGATTGGCGAACGTCCCGCCCTTGGCAGCCATCACCCCGATGACCTGGAAGGGGACGCCGTTGATGCGCACCGTCTCCCCCAGCGGGGCGGGGTTATCGGGGAAGAGGGTCTCGGCCACGGTCTGGCCCAGGGCCGCGACGCGGGCGCGGGTCTCCACATCCTCCTGGGTGAAGAACTCCCCCACGGCGACCCGCCAGTTCCGGACGGTCAGGTAGTCCGGCGTGACGCCCGAGACCTGGGTAGTGGCCTCGTTGGTCCCGGCCACGACGGTCGCCTGCTGGCTCAGTTCCGGCGCCACCAGCGCCACGTCGGGCAGCGCGAAGGGGTCGGACAGAGCCTCCGCGTCCCCCATCGTCAGCGGGCGGGGAGTGCCGCCTCCGGCCCGCCCGGCGAAGACCACCAGCAGGTTGGTCCCCATTCCGCGCAACTGGTCCGTCACCGAGGCCTGGACACCCTGTCCGGCGGCGACCAGCGCGATGACCGCCGTGACACCGATAACGATCCCCAGCATGGTCAGCGCCGAGCGCAGTTTATTGGCACTCAGCGCCCGCAATGCCACCCGAAAACTCTCCCAGAGGTTCATCGTTTCCTCCAACTATCAGCCCAAATGGAGCGCAGGGTGCGCAGGCTAAAGCCTGCGCCACAGGCTAAAGCCTATGCCACAGGTAAAGCCTATCCCACAGGCTAAAGCCTATGCTACAGGCTAAAGCCTATGCCACAGGTAAAGCCTATCCCACAGGCTAAAGCCTATGCTACAGGCTAAAGCCTATGCCACAGGTAAAGCCTATCCCACAGGCTAAAGCCTATGCTACAGGCTAAAGCCTATGCTACAGGCTAAAGCCTATGCCACAGGTAAAGCCTATCCCACAGGCTAAAGCCTATGCTACAGGCTAAAGCCTGCGCTACAGGTGAACAGCCTGCGCCACAACAACAGTGCCTTTGCCCATCAGCCTGCGGTGGCGACCAGCGGAGCGGATACGGTTTCCTCCCCCTCCACCAGCCCGTCCCGCAGGTAGATGATTCGCCCCGTGTGCCGGGCGATCGTCGGGTCGTGGGTCACCAGCACCACGGTGATCCCCTGCTCCCGATTCAGCCGCTGCAGGATGGCCATCACCTCCCGCCCCGCCTTGCTGTCCAGGTTCCCCGTCGGCTCATCTGCCAAGATGAGGGACGGGCCCGTCACCAGCGCCCGGGCAATCGCCACCCGCTGCTGCTCCCCACCGGAGAGTTCCGTCGGCGTGTGGTGCAGCCGGTCCCCCAGCCCCACCGCCTCCAGCGCCTCCCGCGCCCGCCGCAGCCGCTCCGCCCGCCCCACCCCGGCGTAGAGCAGCGGCAGCGCCGCGTTCTCCAGCGCCGTCGTCCGGGGCAACAGGTTGAAGGTCTGGAAGACGAAGCCGATGCGCCGGTTGCGGATGGCGGCCAACTGGTCGTCGTCCAACTGGCCCACTTCCTGCCCGTCCAGCCAGTAGGTGCCGGAGGTGGGCTGGTCCAGGCAGCCGATGATGTTCATCAGGGTGGACTTGCCGGAGCCGGAGGGGCCCATAATGGCGACCATCTCGCCGGGGCGAACGGTGAGAGAGACGCCCCGCAGCGCGGGCACCTCCACCGTCCCCATCCGGTAGATTTTCACGATGTTTTCCAGACGAACGACGGTCTTTTCCTCCATGCTCTACCGCCCGAACGAAAAGCCGAAACTGCCCGCTGTGGCCTCCCGGTTCAGCACCAGCACGTCCCCTTCGTTCAGACCGCTCAGCACCTGGCTGTAGCCCTCGTAGCGGGCGCCCAGCCGGACGTCCACCCGCTCCAGTTCGCCGCTGGCGGTCTTCCGGTAGACATAGGGCTGACCGGTGGTCTGGTCAATCCGCACCACCCAGTTGGGGATCAGCAACTGGTCGGTCAACTCCTCCACGCGGACGGTCACGTTGGCCGACATCCCGGCCCGGACCGGGGCGTCGGTGGGGTCCAGAGCGATGATGACGGGATAGGCGACGGTGCCCTCCACCAGCGTGGCCGCCGGGCCGATGCGCTCCACTTTGCCTGTGAGGGTCACGTCGGGCAGAGCATCCAGCGTCACCTCTGCCGGTAACCCCACCCGCAGGCGGGCCACATCCATCTCGTCCACGTTGACAGTGATGCGGAAGCCAGAGATGTCCACCAGCGAAATCGCGGGCAGGCCGGTGGGGGCCATCTCGCCGACCACGATGTTGACCGCAGAGACGACGCCGTCAAAGGGAGCAGTGAGGGTGGCCTTCTCCAGGTTGCGGCGGGCGGCTTCGTACGCGGCGCGGGCCTGCTCCACTGCCGCCTCGGCGACGGTCAGTTCCTCCTCCGTCGGGCCGCTCATCGCCCGCTCCAGTTGCGCCCGGGCGCTCTCCACGTTGCTCCATGCCGCCGCCAGGTCCTCCGGGGACGCCCCCTTCGTGGTCAACTGGTAGTTGGCCAGCGCGATCTGGTAGTCCAGAGTGGCTGTCTCCAGGTTGAGGGACTGGGGAAGTGCACCGATGTCCGGTCGCCAGGAGACCGGTTCGTAGGCGGCACGGGCACGGTTCAGCATCACCTCCGCCCGCTTCAGGTTCGCCTCAGCGACGGCCTTTTCCTCCGGAGAGGGACTGTTTTTGAGCCGCTGGTACTGGGCCAGCGCGCTGCGGTAGGCCGCTTCGGCGGCCTTCACCGCCTCCGGGCGGGGCTGCGCGCGCAGTTGGGCCAGTTGGGCCTGGGCGGATTTCAGCGCCGCCTCCGCCTGCCGCAAACTCAGTTCCAGGTCGCCCGTGTCCAGCCGGGCCAGCACCTGCCCGGCGCGCACTTCGTCCCCAATCTG
>JAPYWT010000386.1 GCA_028276215.1 Thermoflexus sp.
GGTGGGGGCCGGGGTCTATTTCCAGGTCGTACCGTTCAAAGTAGCGGGCGAATTTGAAGTCCAGCGTGTCGGGCAGGATGCCCGCGACGCCCCCCAGGACGGGCAGGAGAGACCCGTCGGCGGCCTGTCGGACCACCTCGGGGAAGAAGGTGGCAATGGCGACGCCGGATATAAAATGGGCAATACCCTTCATTCGGACCCGAGCCCTCCACTCAGCACTTTCTCCAGCATCCGGTCTACGCTATCTATCCAGTACCAGCGGTCCACGGTATCGGGAATCCGGGCCGTGTCCGCAGTCCACAGAAAGCAGAGAACCCGCCCCCGATAACCGCTATAGGGGAATTCCCTCGGACGCCCTGGCATCTCCTCAAAGACAATGCGGTACCCCTCCAGTTTCCGGTCTGCGTCCCGATGTTCGGTCCCTTTCGGGTCTACGAAGACGATGAAGTAGTCCCTCCCGCGCACCATCCAGAAGATGAAATCGGGTTTGAAGCGGGCCAGCCGGTTGGCAAAGGGGTCGTAGTACGGCAAATATACGTCGTCCAGGTTTTCATCCAGTTTGCTGAAAAGCCACCAATCTAACTCCCGGAACCGGTTATCGGGTTGCTCCAGGTATTTCTCCAGCGCTTCTACAAACTGGACTTCGCTGCGGGTCCGAATGATGTGTTGCAGGTAGTCCACTCGCTCGTCCTCGCTCAGGATGACCGGGATGTAGTAGTGGCGGGCGATGTGTCGGATGCGAACAGCCCGGTGGTTGTACTCAAACCGATCTTCCCGAACAGAAGAATATTGCGACAGCCTGTAAACTTCTTCCGTGAATTCGTCTAAACCGAGTTCGCCCTGCTGGAAACGTTGTTTCAACCGCTCCTTTGCAGTGGCGACTTCTTCAGGGGAACGGTAGGCCTTCACCCGCCGGATCCTTTCTTCCAGATCTGAGACCCCCACCTCTTCCAGAACGGCGATATGGCGATAGTGGCGGATCTCCTCTTCCAGCACTTTCAGCCCTTCCACCTGCTCCAGCAGGACCCCGAGGTAATCCAGCACCCGCCGCAGGGCCAGCCGCAGACTGCCGAACTTCCGTCCATTGTACCGGTAAAACTCGTCGAGCTGGACCAGAGAAGCGCGCAGGAGCCGGACCTGCTTCGGCTGGACGGAATCGTGGAGGGCCAGGAGCACCCGGTCGTCGGTGTTCTCCACGAACTGCCGCAGGGCCTCCCACTCCTCCCGGTCTATCTCAAACCTGGCGATCTGTCGCTGCTCCGCCAGAAGGGAGCCCGAGGGCCGATAGACGGGGATCAGCAACGGTTGCTCCCGGGCCGCCTCGTTTACCTCAAACAGGGACAGTTGCCGGACCCCGGTTTTGGTCCGTTCCTGCCGGAGTCCTGTCATCACTTTCTGCAGGGCCTGACGGTTGGTGCCGAAGATGAAAAGCGTTTCCGCCAGAGGGGCCAGGTCCATCAGCCGGTCGGCCAGGTCTTTAGGGATGTCCCCCGCACCGGCCAGAGACGCCAGACGCCTCCGCTTCCCCGGCAGCGGCTCAATCCGCACCCCTCTTCCAGCCGACTGCAGGATGAATTTCTGCGCGTCCTCCCCTACCCCAATGTTGATGTAGCAGATGACGTTGGGGCGATTGGAGTCCCAGCCCTCGTAGAAGGTCCGGGAGCCCATGAGGACCGTGATGTCCGAATCGTCCTCGTTAAGGCGGGCAAAGAAGCCCTCGTCCTGGAACCGTTCGTTTACCTCGTAGCCCGTCAGTTTGTCCCGCAGCCAGCCGGAAATGTCGCCGATTTTGATCAGCGCGAAGGGGCGGTCGGCGGTCTTGACCTTGAAAGCCAGTTCCTGGCGGTTGGACGGACGGACCAGCACCTCCAGTTCGCCCCCCCGGTCGGCATGGAACATCAGCCGGAGCAGTTCCGGATACGTCATCCGGCGCAGGATTTCGGTGGGGAAGTGCAGTCCGGTCGGCTCAAACAGGAATTGGGGGCAATTCTCTAACTCGTCCAGCAACTCCCGCCGCGCCTGCTCCCAGGCCGCCTCCTCCACCTCTCCCCGGGCGATCCGCTCCAGTTCCCGGAAGAAGAGGAGCAAGTCGGCGTCCTCGGTGTTGACGGAGTTGACCAGGACCAGCAGGAGGGGGTGGTGGTACAGGTCGGATTGAACCCTGCGAATAGCCTGGCAGGACTTCTGAATACAGGCCAGCAGCAGCAGCGTCTTTAGAACAACCCGCTGCTTTTCCTCGCCGGTATAGTCCTCCCGGTCCTGAAAGGGGAGCATCTCCTGCTGGAGGATGAGGAGGTGCTTGCCGTATCCGGCCGTGATAAAGCGCTCCAGGTTGAAGTTGTAGCCGGTGGTGACGACATCGCGCGGGTCGGTAAAGGTCGCCGAGAAGTTGAAAAGGAAGCCGTTTCGGGAAAGCAGGGAGTAGATGTACTGGCGCTTGGACTCTTCCTTATCCCCCTTGTGGGCCTCGTCCAGCAGGATGTACCACCGGCCGTCGTTCTCGTAGTTCTTGAAGTCCACGATGCGCTCTTTCTGCTCGTCGCTCAGGTTGTCGGACCGGTAGTAGAAAACGGTCACCTCCCGGTCCCGGAAGAGGGAAGGGGTCTCCCGCTGGACGTCGGGATACTGGCGCAGTTCCCGCAGGAGGATCCAGGGCTCGCTCCGGCTCCGGTTGAATTCATCCACCAGCCGCTTCAGTTGCTCCAGCAGGTCGTCCCGGTGGGTCAAAATCAGGATAGGATGCGGGGGAATCTCCCCCCGTTGGATGAGCCGCCAGAAGATTTCCACCAATTTGACAATGACCAGCGTCTTTCCGCTGCCGGTGGCCATCCAGAAGCCCATCCGGTTGATAAAGTGCTCGTAGGGCAACTTCCGTCCCTGGGGCTCGTACCCACCCTGTAGCAGAGGGACCAGGCGGTGGTTCAGACGGGAGAGGTCCACAGTGAAATCGTCCTGCAGACCGTTGATCCGGTACCACCACCAGAGTTGCCGCTTGCGCTCCCGGTTGGCCTCCGGACTCTCCCCCGGCCGATAGTCCACCAGGTCCTGGTAGTACTTCCAGAGCAGGCGGACCCCGTTCCGCAGGGCCGCCTGCTGGTAATCCCAGAGGGATTTGTCCGCCGAGAAACGGGTGAAATCCAGGTCCCGCCAGGATGGGGGCAGGCGGTCCTCCGGGATGGCTTCCAGCATCTGTTGCAGCAGGATGTGGGCCATCGGCTCACCACCAGATAAGAGGCTTGATTCGTCGCCAGTCGGGATGGACCAGGTCCTCCGACGTGCCGTCGGTGAACTCCACCCGGCCCGGGCGGGTGGGGTCATCGGGGGCGGGGTGGATGCGGCGGATCGGTTTGCCCAGCAGGTTGGAGAGGGTCTCGGCCAGGTCTATCTCCGGATAGAGGCGGCTCAGATCCAACTGCACCGCGCC
>JAPYWT010000387.1 GCA_028276215.1 Thermoflexus sp.
GCTTGCTACCCATCCATCAGTTGAAGTTGCACATGACGTAAATTATTTTATTTCGCGGAGGTCAGCCCTGGAGCCCATTCTCCCGTCCAACCACCGCCCCTTTTCCGTCACCGCGCGCCAGGAGAACCTGGACCGTCTGGCCGACGAGACCTTTGACGTCCTGGTCATCGGCGGCGGCATCACCGGCGCAGCCATCGCGCGCGATGCGGCCCTGCGCGGCTTCCGCACCGCGCTGGTGGAGAGGGGGGACTTCGCCGTCGGCACCAGCAGCCGCTCCACCCGCCTGGTCCACGGCGGCATCCGCTACCTGGAATACGGCGAGTTCCGCCTGGTCTTTGACGCCTGCACCGAACGGCGCATCCTGCGCCGCATCGCCCCCCGCCTGGTCCGCCCCCTGGCCTTCCTCTACCCCCTCTACGCCGGGCAGCGGCCCCCCGCCTGGAAACTCCGCATAGGCCTCACCCTCTACGACGCCCTCAGCCTCTTCCACAACGTCCAGAACCACCGCTGGCTCTCCCCCGAAGAGGCGGCCCGACGGGAGCCCCTGATCGGCGGACGGGGCCTGATCGGCGCAGGCCGCTACTACGACGCCCAGGTCAATGACGCCCGTCTCACCCTGACCATGGCCCGCGCTGCCCATCTCCACGGCGCCGGGGTGGTCAACTACGCCCCCGTTGTCGGCCTGATGAAGGCGGGAGGGCGCATCGTCGGCGCGCAGGTGGTGGACGGCCGTACCGGGCGGGAGATAGAAGTCCGGGCCCGCGTCGTCGTCAACGCCACCGGCGTCTGGGCCGACCGCATCCGGGCCCTGGACGACCCCACCGCCCGCCCGATGCTCCGTCCCACCAAAGGCATCCATCTCCTCATCCCGCGCGACCGTCTCCCCACCCACCACGCCATCATCTTCACGTCCCCGCGCGACGGCCGCCACATGTTCGTCATCCCCTGGAAGGACTTCGCCCTCATCGGCACCACCGACACCGACTATCCGGGCGACATAGACAACCCCGCCGCCGACCGGGGCGACGTGGAGTACCTGCTGGAGGCGGTCAACCACCTCTTCCCCGGCGCCCGCATCACGGAGGCGGACATCGTCAGCACCTTCGCCGGACTGCGCCCCCTGGTGGCCGCGCCGGGCCATCCTTCGGCGGTCTCCCGCACCCACGTCATCGTGGAGAGCCCTTCGGGACTGGTGACCATCACCGGCGGCAAACTGACCACCGCCCGCCGCATGGCCGAAGAGTTGACCGACCGGGTCCAGAAGCGGCTGGCCGAAATGGGCGTCTACGCCCGGTCTGGATGCCGGACCCAGGAATCGCTGGAGGGCGCGCAGATAGAGTCGGTGGAAATGGAACTGGTGGACGAACGGGTGGCCCGCCACCTGGTGGAGACCTACGGTGGGGATGCCCGCTGGATTCTGGGCTACGTGGAGGAGAACCCGGTGCTGGGCGAACCGATCGTACCGGGGTTGCCGTACCTGCTGGCGGAGGCCCTCTACGCCGTTGGGCACGAAATGGCGCTCACCCTCAGCGACGTGCTGATTCGCCGCACCCACGTCATCTACGATGCCCGGGACGGTGGACTGGGCCGGGCGCGGGCCGTCGCGGAGGTCATGGCCCCCCGTCTGGGTTGGGACGAGGCGGAGATAGAGCGGCAACTGGCCGACTACGCCGCACAGGTCGCGCGGACCCGAAGCCCATAAAAACCGCAGAGGGCGCAAAGAGCGCAAAGAAAAGTAACTGCCTACCCAAGAACCGTTTCATAAAAACCACGAAGGACACGAAGACCGCACAAAGGGCACAAAGGACGATATTTTATCCCTTTGTGTCCTTTGTGAGTACTTTGTGTCCTTCGTGGTAGGTAATTACACCGTACCGTATGAAACGCCGTCGCACCAACTGGGCCGCCCTGCAGGGCTGTGCTGTGACCGGATTCCTGCTCCTCTGGCTGATCGGAGCGGGGCTGGTGGGCTACACCTTTGTCGCCGCCGGGCGGCAGCCCACCCCCACCCCCGAGCCGACGCCGACGCCCACCGCCACCCCGTCCCCCACGCCGACGGCGACGCCGACCCCCACCCCGACGGCCACCCCAACGCCGACCCCCACCCGGACGCCGACACCGTCGCCGACGCCGACCGCCACACCCACCCCAACCCCGCGCCCGACCCTTGTCTTCCCTGCGCCGCCGGGCACCCTGGTGGTTCCCTCGCCCTTCCCGATGCCCACGCCCGACCCCAACGCGCCGCCCGACGCCGCCATCCCGACGCCCGTCAATCCCATCCCCGTCGCCGCGGACGCCGTCAACATCGTCGTCCTGGGCAGCGACAAGCGCCCCACCTGGACGGAGTGGCACACCGACGCCATCCACATCGTCTCCATCCAGCGGACTCGGGCCGTCGTCTCCGTCATCTCCATCCCGCGCGACCTCTACGTCTACATCCCCGGCGACGGGATGAACCGCATCAACATGGCCGACTACCACGGCGAGGCCACCGGCTACCCCGGCGGCGGGTGGGGCAACCTGCGGGATACGCTCCTCTACAACCTGGGCATCCGCGCCGACTACTACGTCCGCACCGACTTTGACGGCCTCATCGGCATCGTGGACGCGCTGGGCGGGATAGACGTCCCCGTCCACTGCCGCCTGAGCGACCACTGGCCCTATCCCGATGCCAGCGGGCAGTACCCCATCTTCACCCTGGAGCCGGGCGTCCACCATCTGGACGGCGAACATGCCCTCTGTTACGCCCGTTCCCGGATGACCACCAGCGTCTTCTCCCGGGAGCGTCGCCAGCAGCAGGTCCTGCAGGCCATCTGGCACAAAATCCGGGACGGCGGCTGGCTGGCGCAGATTCCCACCCTGTGGGACCAGTTCCAGAGCATGTTCGTGACCAATCTGGACCTGCCCACGGTGCTGGAACTGGCCCGGGTGGCGTTCTTCCTGCAGGAGCAGAACATCCGCTACTACAACATCGGCCCCCAGCACGTGACACCCTGGGTGACCCCATGGGGCGGTAATGTCTTCCTGCCCCGGTGGGAGGTCATAGAGCCGATGCTGGCGGAGGCTATGGCGCCGCCCCCTGAGGGCCGCCTGACCCGCACCTTCCTGCCGGTGGAGGTCTGGAACGGGACGATGAACCCGGACTGGGACCTGCTGGCGGCCGACCGGCTGGTCCGGGCGGGCTTCCCGGCGGTTGTCGGTCCGCCCGACCGGCGGGACTACCCCCAGACGATGCTCATCGTCTTCCGGGAGCACGCGAAAGGGACGGGGGTGGAGGACCTGAAGCGGATGTTCGGGATTCCCGACGAGCGGGTCTCCTATCAGCCCAACTGGGGCACCGCCTACGGCTTCCGGCTGATCATCGGCGCCGACTACCAGACGTGCTATGAGCGATAAACCTTTTGTTGTTTTGCTGG
>JAPYWT010000388.1 GCA_028276215.1 Thermoflexus sp.
CGACCTGGTCATCTTCGCGGGCGACGCCTACAAGACCCGCGACCCCAACCCCACCTACCAGCGGGCCTTTGCCCGACGGGTGAAGCAACTGGCCGACGCCGGGATTCCCGTCCTTCTGCTGGTGGGCAACCACGACCTGCCGACGATGCCCCAGCGGGCGTCCACGGTGGACATCTTCCACACCCTGGCCGTCCCCAACGTCTACGTGGGCCGGGAGGAAGCCCTGATGCGCATCCCGACCCGGCGCGGCCCCGTCCAGGTGGGGGTGGTCCCCTTCCCGGTGCGCCAGCGGCTCCTGGCCCATGAGGAGTTCCGGGGGCTCTCGCTGGAGGGACTGGACGAGGCACTGCGGGGTATTGTCACCGAGAACATCCAGGCCCTGGCCCGGCAGGTGGACCCGACCATTCCGGCGGTCCTGGCGGCCCACCTCAGCGTCTCCGGCGCGACCTACGGCTCGGAGCGCGGGGTGATGATCGGACGGGATACGGTGGTCCTCCTCTCCGCCCTGGCCGACCCCGTCTGGGACTACGTCGCGCTGGGGCACATCCACAAGCATCAGAGTCTGAACGGCGACGGGTACCCGCCCGTGGTCTACTCTGGCAGCCTGGAGCGGATAGATTTCGGCGAGGAACGGGAGCCCAAGGGCTTCTGCTGGGTCCAGTTGCGGCGCGGGGAGACGACCTGGGAGTTTGTGGAAGTCCGCGCCCGCCGCTTTGTCACCGTCCGGGCCGACCTGCGGGGGGAGGCAGAGCCGCTGGCCGCGCTGCGGCGGGCCGTCGCCGCCCACGACCTGCGGGATGCCGTCGTCCGCGTGGAGATGAAACTGCGCCCGGAGCAGGAGCGGCTGGTCCGGGACGCCGACGTGCGCCCCCTGCTGGCGGAGGCGGCCTTCATCGGGAGCATCAGCCGGGAGGTGGATCGGCCAGCGCGCCTGCGCCTGGGGACGCTGCGCCCGGAGGAACTGACCCCGTCGCAATTGCTGGAGCGGTATCTGGAAGCAAAAGAGGTCCCCCCGGAGCGACGCCGGGAGTTGCTGGCGGCGGCGGAGGGGATTTTGGGGAGTACGGAGTAGGGGGAGTAGGAAGTACGGAGTAGGGAGTAGGGAGTAGGGAGTAGGGGGCCAATGTACACCGTCATTCTCGTCCCTTCTACCAGCCACGCTCTGCGGGCGGAGAAGATTCTGCGGGCGGCGGGCATAGAGTGCAAACTCATCCCCGTCCCCCGCCACCTCAGTTCCGATTGCGGCGTCTGCGTCCGCATCCCGCGCGCGGCCCGGGACGCCGCCTGTGCCGCCCTGCAGCAGGCCCACCTGGAGGTGGAGTCCGTCCACGACTTGTGAGGGGAGAATTAAAAATTAACAATTAATTCTTCGTGTCTTCGTGTCTTCGTGGTGAAAACCGCTTTGGAGGTCCGATGAGCGATTTTTTGTTCCCCGAATCCCTGGATGAACTGGACCCGGGTGTTGCCCAACTGATTGACCTGGAGGAAGAGCGGCAGGCCCGCAAACTCATCATGATCCCTTCGGAGAGTTACACCCCGCGCGCGGTGCGGGAAGCGCTGGGGTCCGTCTTCACCAACATCTACGCCGAGGGCTACCCGCTCCCCGAAACCCGCTGGATGACGGAGGAGCAGATTCTGGACTACGAGGCCCACATGGCCTTCTATCGGCGCTACGGCGACCTGCGCTACTACATGGGCGTGGAGTACGCCGACGTCGCTGAGGCGCTGGCCCGACGGCGCTGCGCCGAGGCCTTCGCCACCGAGACCGTCCCCGCCGACCGCATCTACGTCAACGTCCAGCCCCTCTCCGGCGCGCCGGCCAACATCGCCGTCTACGAGGCGCTCCTCAAGCCCGGCGACGTCATCATGGGCATGGATTTGACCCACGGCGGGCACCTGACCCACGGCGCCCCCGCCAACGTCTCCGGCCAGCGCTACCGGGCCGTCTTCTACGGCGTGGACCCCCGCACGGAACTTCTGGACTACGACCAGATAGAGGCCCTGGCACTGGAGCACCGTCCCCGCATCATCATCGCCGGGTACACGTCCTACCCGCGCGTCCCGGACTGGGCCAAGTTCCGGGAGATTGCCGACCGGGTGGGGGCCTACCTGCTGGCGGACATCGCCCACACCGCCGGGATGGTGGCCGCGGGGGCCTACCCCAGTCCACTGGGCTACGCCCACGTCGTCACCTTCACGACCCACAAGACCCTCTGCGGGCCGCGCGGCGCCTGCATCCTGACCACCGACCCGCTCCTGGCCCGCCGGATTGACCACGCCGTCTTCCCCGGCCTGCAGGGCGGGCCCCACGTCAACACCTTCGTCGCGATGGCCGTCGCCTTCCGGCTGGCCCGCACGGAGAAGTTCCGCCGCCTGCAGCACCAGATTGTCGCCAACGCCCGCGCCCTGGCCCGCGCCCTCACCGAAGAAGGGATGCGCGTTGCCTACGGCGGCACCGACTCCCACCTGCTGGTGGTGGACTGCAAGACCGTCCGCGGCCCCTTCGGGGAACCGCTCCGGGGGGATACCGCCGCCCGCGTCCTGGACCTGGTGGGCATCGTCTGCAACCGCAACACCCTGCCGGGGGACCCGTCCCCCGCGCTGGCCAGCGGCATCCGGCTGGGCACCCCCTGGGTCACCCAGCGGGGGCTGGGGGAGCCGGAAATGGCCGAACTGGCCCGCCTGATTGCCCAGACCCTGAAGTCTATCCGGCCCTACACCTATCCGGGCCGCCACGGCCCCGTCCACCGGGGCAAGGTGGAGTTTGACGCGCTGGAGGAGGCCCGCCTGGCCGTCGCCGACCTGGCCGCCCGCGCGGCGGTGGACTACGAGGTCCGCTGTACAGGCTACCCGCACCACTGCCTGATCACCGACACCCGGCCCCCGGCGGGAGAGTGGGGGATGATAGAACTGGAGGGGAACGCCGTCCCGGCCTTTCTGGGCCATGTCCTGGTGGAGGATGTGGGCGACCTGCCGCCGGAGACCTGGCACCCGGTGACGTTGCTGGAGGCGGACGGGCGCCTGATGGCCCGGGGGTATCTCTCCCGCCCCACTTTCGGGCATCAGCGGTACCGGCTGGTGGTGCCGTCGGCGGCCTTCCAGCGGGTGCTGGCCTGGCTGCGGGCCCTCTCCGATGGCTACGTCCTCTTTGACCCCCAGGACCTGCAGGCCAAACTGCCCGGCCCGGTCGTCGTCCGCAACCTGGGGCCGGCCGAACCGCCGGACGGGACGCTCCCGGCGGGGCCCTTCGTCCCGCCTCTTTCCCAGAAGCCCTACTACGTGGGCCTTTCCGCCCACCGCCAGACCGAACCGCGCGGGGAGGCGCTCCCGCGGTTTGAGTGGGAACCGTCCGAAGAACCCCTGCGCCGCACTCCCCTCTACGCGGCCCACAAGCGGTTGGGCGCGCACTTCGT
>JAPYWT010000389.1 GCA_028276215.1 Thermoflexus sp.
TTCTTCTTCGCCGCGGCCTACCTGGTGCCGCGCGACATCCGGACCCTGCGGGCTCAGTTGCAGGAACGGGCGGAGCAGGAGCGGGCGCGCGCCGGAGCCCCGGCGGCCTGATGGGTTGGGGGGTTGCGGCGGCGGCCTGCGGCCGCCGCCGCAAAACGGGCATGCTATGGTCGGATGCTGCCCCGGACCCGCGCAGCGCGGCGCGTCTTCGGGGCGGCCCAGCGACCCATCTCGTAGAGGCTGCTCCCCGCCACCACCCCAAAGGATAGGGCATAGAGGAGCATAAAGGGGACCGCACCCGTCCGGCCCAAATCCCAGGCGAGGGCCGCCGTCGCCAGGGCATAGAGGGCCAGGGCAATCTCCCCCCCGATGGACCGGTCCCGGGTCAGGCGATACTGGCGGCGCTGCCAGTTCCTTTCCCGTCCGTCCAGGCAGAACTTGGGGGTCCGGGCAAATGTCCCGCCCCAGCGGGTCAGTCCCTGGAAAATGGCGACGGTGTTGCCCCAGGCGATGCCGGTCCCGATCAGGACCAGCGCCGGGAAGGCCAGCAGCCGCCGTTTCCAGTCCCGATAGAGCGCCCACTGGCCCGTCCCGTAGACCAGAATCGGCCCCAGGCAGATCGGCCCCAGCAGGCGGGAAACCTCCCCCAGCGGCGACGGGACCAGGAGCGTGACCGGCGTCAGCAGCAGGAGCAGGACCAGCAGGGGGTGAATCAGGTAGCCGCTCAGGTGCAGAAGCCCCAGCAGTTTCTGGATTGGGCCCACCCGACGGCTGGTCAGGAGCGGACGCGCCAGTTTCCGCAGGCACTGCGCCGACCCCCGGGCCCAGCGGGCCTGCTGCTGCTTGAAGGCCAGCATCTGGGGCGGCAGTTCCGCCGGGCAATCCACCTCCGGCAGGAAGCGGCAGCGCCAGCCCGCCAGTTGGGCGCGGTAACTCAGGTCCAGGTCCTCGCAGACGGTATCACTCTGCCAGCCACCACTTTCTTCAATACAGGCCCGCCGCCAGACCCCACCGCTGCCGTTGAAGTGCATCAACAGGCCGGCGCGGCTGCGCGCCGTCTGCTCCACCACAAAGTGGCCGTCCAGTGCGATGGCCTCCGCCCGGGTGACGGGGGAGTCCCCGGCGTTGAGGTGCGACCAGCGGGCCTGCACCATGCCTAGGCGGGGGTCGGCCATCAAGTGGGGGACGACCCGGAGAAGGAAGTCGGGGCGGGGGCAGAAGTCGGCGTCAAAGACAGCGATCAGTTCCCCGCGCGCCTGCTGGAGCCCCCAGGCCAGCGCGCCGGCCTTGAAGCCGGACCGGTCGGAGCGGTGGAGCACCCGGATGTCCACCCCGCGCTCCCGCCAGAAGGCGGCCCGGGCCTGAGCGATGGCTGTCGTCTCGTCGGTGGAGTCGTCCAGGACCTGGATTTCCAGCCGATCGCGCGGGTACTCCAGCGCGGCCACGGCGTCTATCAGCCGCCGCACCACGTACCGCTCGTTGTAAAGGGGTAACTGGACGGTGACGACCGGGAGGTCCGCGCGCGGGGGTTGCGGTGGCTGGGTGGCCGTAATCCTGGCGCGCCTTTGATGCCACCAGTAGAGCACCAGCAACACCCAACTGTGCAAGCCGTAGACCGCCAGCCAGAGGGTGACCAGCGCGTAGACGACCGCCAGAATCTGCAGGAAGGGACGGAGTTCAGAGAGCGACATAGAAGAGAGTGCACTCATTGCTTCCTGAGTTCCTCAAGAATCACGCCCATAACGTCTTCCAGGCAGGTTTCCTCCGAGTTTTGACGTAATTACCTACCCTGAATCGTTTGCAGATAATGTAGCGTAGGCTTTAGCCTGCGAATACAGGCCTGGCGGCCTGCGCTACAGGGGCATGCCTTCGCCGCGTCTTTGATAGCGCTTGCCCGGGGGCTCCCTGGTAGGTAGTTACGTAAATCTCCAGAATTCTTGCCCGCATCAGCCTGCTCCCGGTACCCTGGAGAACTTCCCCAGTATGTTCAGCATTTGTCGCGTCCTGTCCCGAACGTTGACCCAGTAATGCCATTCCACGTGATCTTCGTGCATTTGGTAGTCCGCGTCTTCGGGCAGGCCCTGATTTTCCAGTTCATCCAGGGTCATACCGTACCGGGCTTCAAATCTTCCGATGTTCTCCTCAGCCAGCGCCAGTTGTTTTCGCAGGTCCACCAGCCGGAATGCCGCGCCAATCTGGAAGATTTCTTCTTGCTCTTCCTGCGGCAGTGCAAGAAATACGTCCACCACATCGGATACAGTTGTGGCTTTCATTTTTCTCCCTTCACTTCTCCCACCGGATGCCCCAGCAGGGCAGAGAGGTCGGCCAGGGCGGTCTCCACGTCGGCGCAGACGATGGTGTGGATGCCCAGCAGATGGGCCGCGTCGGTGTTGCGGACGTGGTCGTCTATGAAGATGGCCTCCTCCGGCCGCACGCCCAGCCGGTCCAGCGTCAGTTGGTAGATGGCCGGGTCGGGTTTGGCCAGCCCCACCTCGGCAGAGTTCACGTACAGGTCAAACTCGGCGCGGGGGTCAAAACCGTGCCGCCGCTGCAGGGACTCCGCGTGCCCGGGGAAAGCATTGGTGAGCAAGGCCACCCGATACCGCCCCCGCAGGCTTCGGACGGCGGCAACGACGCCCGGATGCAGGCCGTCGCTGGCGTAGTACTCCCGGTAGAATTGCTGGACAGCCTCCCGGTCGGGCAGGCCCAGGGCGCGCATCAGATGGTGGTCGTATTCCTCCTGGGAGATGGCGCCCATTTCCAGCAACTTCCACTCCGGCCCCCAGAGGACCCGGTCTAGCGTGCCCGATGGCAGGCCCAGCCGGGCCTCCCACTGGGGGGTCTGTTTCAGGAAGTCCAGTGGGGAAAGGACGCCGCCCCAATCAAAGATGACGGCGCGGACGCCCGGAAGGGGCCGGAGCGCGGGGGGACGGACGGGGAGCCCGGCATCCGCCAGGACCCGCCGCAGATGGACTGTTCCCCGAAAGCGGATGGCGAACATCCCCAGGTTCCGGGCCGCCTCCACGTTGAGTTTCCAATCGTCCACAAACGCGGCCTCCTCCGGTGCCACTCCCAGCCGGTCCAGGGTGAGGCGGTAGATGGCGGGGTCCGGTTTCAGGACTCCCGCCTCCCCGGAGATGACGACAGCATCCAGCAAGGGCTCCAGGTCGCCCAGGCGCTGACGCAGTTCACGGAGATGGTTGCTCAGCAGGCCAATGCGGATACCGGCGGAGCGCAGTTCCCGGATCAGCCCGACCAGTTCCTCATCCAGCCGGTCGCCGGCCCAGAAATCCCGCCGCAGGGCAGGGAGGTCAGCCGGGCTGACGCCCAACCGGTCGGCCACTTCGGCCCAGACGTCGTCCACCGAACCCTCGCCCCGCTGGGCCCGGTCCCAGGCCGGGTTCCCGAAGAA
>JAPYWT010000390.1 GCA_028276215.1 Thermoflexus sp.
CAGCGGAGCGAAAGTCGCGCTGGAGAACCTGGACGCCAACCTCTGTCTCCAGTGCCACCAGGGCCGGGAGTCCACGGTCAGTGTCAACAAGGCCATCGCGGGCATGCAGCCCGACCAGTCCTCCGACAAACTGGCCTTCCGCAACATCCACTACTTCGCTGCGGGGGCCAGCCTCTTCGGTACGGAGGTCAAGGGTGCCTACGAGTACGAGGGCAAGACCTACAACGGGCGCTTCATGCACGTCCAGGGCTTCCAGACCTGCGTGGACTGCCACGACGTCCACGCGCTGGAGGTGAAGACGGAGGCCTGCGCGGGCTGCCACAAGGTGGAGGAGCCGGAGGCCATCCGGATGACCCCCACCGACTTTGACGGCGACGGCAACACGACCGAGGGCATCGCCGGCGAAGTGGAGACCATGCGGGAGGCCCTCTACGCGGCCATCCAGAAGTACGCCGCCGAGAAAGTCGGGACTGCCATTGCCTACCACCCCTACATCTACCCGTACTTCTTCATTGACACCAACGGCAATGGGGTGGCGGATCCGGAGGAGGCAAACTTCGGGAACCGCTACAACGCCTGGACGCCGCGCCTCCTGAAGGCCGCGTACAACTACCAGTTCGCGACCAAGGACCCCGGCGCCTACGTCCACAACGGCAAGTACATCCTCCAGGTCCTCTACGACAGCATCGCCGACATTGGCGGCAGCGTGGCCGGAATGACGCGGCCGTAGAGGCGGCCCGCAGAGCCATCGGCAGCAGGGGCGAGGTACGCATCTACCTCGCCCCTATGTCTATTGTAGGACAACTGCTCGCAGTTGTCCTACAGTTACTGTTTCCTTGACATTGCCCCGCCTTCGGGATATACTCCCTGGCGATGGCCACGCTTTCCGCTTTTTTCCTGAGGTACCTGGACGTCATCTACCTGCTCTACGGGCTGGCCCTCTTCACCATGGGGGTGGTGGTCTGGCTGGAGGCCAGCCGTCCGACTTCCCTCCCGCTGGCCCGTCCGCTCCCGTTTCTGGCCCTGTTCGGCATCCTCCATGGCTTCCACGAATGGGGGGAGTGGTTCGTCCCCATCCATCAGGCCAGCCACCCCATCCCTCTCCTGGCAGACCTGACCCTTCTGGCCCTGGCCTTCTTCCTGCTGGCCGAATTCGGCCTTCGCCTGCTGAGTCTGGACGGCTGGCCTTCGGCGCGCGAGGCCCGGCTGACCCTGGGCCTCCTCTTCCTGGTGGGTGAAGGGATCATCGCGGTCCGCTGGGGAGGGAAGCCGGACTTCTGGGTTCCGGCCGCGGACGCCTGGGCCCGCTACGCCCTGGCCATCCCGGCGGCTCTGCTGGCCGCCGTCGGTCTCTGCCGCCACAGTCGCTGCCTGACCCGCGCCGCCCGGGGGCCCGCCGCAGACCTGCGCCTGGTTGGCCTGGCCCTGGCGCTCTACGCCGTCCCCGGCCAGGTCTTTGTGGCCGCTGGCCCACTCCCTCCCTCCAACTGGCTGAATGACATCTTCTTTCTGCGCACGTTCGGCATCCCCATCCAGTTGTGGCGGGCCGTGATGGCCGGTCTGGTGGCCCTGTTCACCGTCCGGGCGCTCCGGCTCTTTGAGGAGGAGCGGGCCCGGCAACTGGAGGAACTGACCCGCGCCCGCCTGGAGGCCCAGCAGAGGCTACAGGAGGAAGCGGCCCAACGGGAAACCATGCGCCAGGAGTTCACCCGGCGCCTGGTCTGGGCTCAGGAAGAGGAACGCCGCTACATCGCCCGCGAACTGCACGACGAAATCGGTCAGGCCTGCACCGCCCTGCGCTGGGAACTGACCGCCCTGGAACAGACGCTTCCCGAGGAACCTCCCCACAGGGAAATCCGCGCTCGCATCCAGCATCTCCACGAGATAACGGACCGGGCGATGGAGAATCTCTACCGGATGGTCAACCGCCTCCGCCCGGCGGCACTGGACCGGCTGGGACTGATCCCCGCCCTGATCACCTACGCCGATGAGTGCTCGGCCCGCTATCCGTTCGTGGTGGAAGTGGAGATTCTGGGGCCGCGTCGGCGTTTTCCGGAACGGGTGGAGACGGTCCTCTATCGGGTCGCCCAGGAGGCCATCACCAACGTCGCCCGCCATGCCCGGGCGACCCGGGTCCGCCTCACCCTGGCGGCGCAGGACCATCAGGTCTGCCTGACCGTCGCCGACGACGGCGTGGGGATAGACCCCGAAACCGTCCAGCAGGCCGACGGCTTCCGGAAGGGCGGATGGGGACTGACCGGGATCCGGGAGCGCGTCCAACTGATGGGGGGACGTGCAGAGATTTGTTCCACGCCCGGCGCAGGCACCGTCCTGACCGTATGCCTTCCGCTGGAAGAGGAGTCCGATGAGCATCCGTCTTCTGCTGGTGGATGACCACGAAATCGTCCGCGCCGGGCTGCGGGCATTACTGCAGCGCCAGCCTGATATGGAGGTGGTGGGCGAAGCGTCCGACGGCGCGGAAGCGGTCCGGCAGGTATCCCAACTCCGGCCGGACGTGGTGTTGCTGGATATTACAATGCCGGACATGGACGGCATAGAAGCCGCGCGGCAGATTCGGGCCGTCGCCCCGGAGACCCACATTCTGGCCCTCACCATCCACGAAGAGGAAGCGTATTTCTTTGAGATGCTCAACGCGGGCGCTGAGGGCTACATCCCCAAGCGGGCGTCCCCGGAGGACCTGGTGCAGGCCATCCGCGTGGTCGCCCGGGGGGAGGTCTACCTGTATCCGACGCTGGCGGGGCTTCTGGTCCGGGGGTACCTGCGCTGTCTCCAGGCAGGCCAGGCGGAACCGGAGCAGCCCCTCACCCCGCGCCAGCAGGAGGTCCTGCGGCTCCTGGCGGAGGGGCTGACCAGCCGGGAAATTGCGGAGCGGCTGGGGCTCAGCGTCAAGACGGTGGAGCATCATCGGGAGAACATCATGGAGCGGCTGGGGTTGCGCACCCGCGCGGACCTGATCCGATACGCCTTGCAGAAGGGGCTGATTTCGTGATTCAAGGAGACCTGGATGGACCAAACGCTTGTTCTGATTCTCTTCATCGCCGCCATGCTGGGCTTCATGCTCTGGAGCCAGTGGCGGGCGCGACGGCGGTACCAGCAGCGCATGGAGGAACTCCAGGTGGGGGATGAAGTGATGACCATCGGCGGCATCTACGGCAAACTGACCTACCTGGACCGGGAGAGCGGGCTGGCGCGCCTGGAGATTGCCCCGGGGGTGGAGATTCGCCTGAACATCGGGGCCATCAGCCGCCGGGTGGGGCCCTCCGGCGAATGACTTTGTAGGACAACTGCTCGCAGTTGTCCTTACATGCGCTCTACCGCCACGCTCATCCCCAGCCCGCCGCTGACGCAGAGGGTTGCCAGGCCCAGCGTCCGG
>JAPYWT010000391.1 GCA_028276215.1 Thermoflexus sp.
TCCAAACTCCAGTTGGAGGTGACCCCCAAACTTCAGCAACTCCTCTACACTCAGCAGCGTGTCTACCTCTATGCCTGCTCCTCCACCGGCGTGATGGAGGGCTCCGTCCGACAGGCCTCCACTGGCAAACCCATCCTCTTCACCGTCTGCGGCGCCTTCTCCCAGCGCTGGTACGAAATCGGCCAGCAGAACGGCATCCCCTCCGAGAAGATAGAAGTCCCTCTGGGGCAGGGGATCACCCCCGAAATGGTGGACGAGGCCCTCTCCCAGAAGGAGTATGACGCCATCACCATCACGATGAACGAGACGGCCACCGGCGTGATGAACCCGGTCCAGGAGATCGCCGCCCTGGTCCGCCAGAAGTACCCGGACGTGCTCATCCTGGTGGACGCGGTCAGTTGCATGGCGGGGGTGAAGATTGAGTTTGACGCGTGGGGGCTGGATGTCTGCTTCGCGGGCGTCCAGAAGTGCTTCGCCCTCCCGCCGGGCCTGACCGTCTGCGCGGTCAGCGACCGGGCGCGGGAGCGGGCCAAGCAGGTCAAGTACCCCGGCCACTACTTCGCCTACGCCCAGATGGACAAGCGGTACGACAAGGGCCAGACGCCCGCCACACCCGCCATCAGCCTGATCCAGGCGCTGAACAAGCAGATGGACGACATCCTGGCCGAGGGGCTGGAGAACCGCTGGCGACGCCATCAGGAGATGGCCTCTATGGTTCAGGACTGGGCCCGCAAGTACTTCGCCCTCTTCGCCGACGAGCGCTTCCTCTCCCCCACCGTCACCAACATCACCAACACCCGGGGGATCAGCGTGGAGGGGCTGAACCAGGAACTGCGCAAGCGGGGCGCCATCATCTCCAACGGCTACGGCGACCTGAAGGAGAAGTGCTTCCGCATCGCGCACATGGGTGACCTGACCGTGGAGGACATCCGCTGGCTGCTGGAGCAGATAAACGACATTCTCGGGCTGCAGTAGACCGTCGGACGTGCTCCCTGCGACTTGCGACCATGATGGAGGTGAACAATGAAAGTCCTGATCTGCGACCCCATAGACCCGGAGGCCGTGGAGACGATGCGCCGGGCCGGGATTGAGGTGGACGTCCGGGATACCATCACGGCGGAGGAACTGGAGGCCGTCGCCGCCGACTACGACGTGATGGTCGTCCGCAGCCGCACCAAAGTCACCGCGGCGGTGATGGATAAGGCCCCCAACCTGAAACTCATCGTCCGGGGTGGCGTGGGCGTGGACAACATTGACGTGAAGCACGCCCAGGCGAAGGGGATTGAGGTGCGCAACACCCCCCTGGCCTCCGCCAACTCCGTGGCCGAACTGACCATCGGCTACTTCTTCGCCCTGGCCCGCCAGATTCCCCAGGCCACCGCGTCCATGAAGGCCGGGCAGTGGGAGAAGAAGGCGTTCAGCAAGGGGATAGAACTGGCCGGGAAGACGCTGGGGCTGGTCGGCTGCGGCAACATCGGCCAACTGGTCGCCCAGAAGGCCGCCGCGCTGGGGATGACCGTCCTCTTCTACCGCCGCACCCCCACCGAAGTCCCCGGCGCCACCCAGGTCTCGCTGGACGAACTGCTGGCCCGCTCCGACTTCATCTCCCTGCACGTCCCGCTGACGCCTGAAACCCACCACATCATCGGGCGCGCGGAGTTTGAGAAAATGAAGAAGGGCGTCTATATTGTCAACTGCGGGCGCGGTGGGACGCTGGACGAGGCCGCCCTCTACGACGCGATTGTCAGCGGGAAGGTGGCGGGCGCCGCGCTGGACGTCTTTGAGGACGAGAAGGAGGACCGGGGCCGGCGGCTGATGGAACTCCCGCAGGTCATCGGCTCCCCGCATGTTGGCGCGGGCACTGTGGAGGCCACGGAACGCGTCGGCGCGGAAGTGGCCCAGATTATCATAGAGTTCGCCCGTTCATAGTCAGAAGGTATCCGGGACGGTCACGAACGTGCCAGGCACTTTTGGAAGTGCCTGGCACGTTCTCCTCACTCTTATCCGGAGGTCTCCGATGCCCCCCATCGCAGAATGGAGCACTGTCGTGGTCAGTGCCATCTACCTGGCGGTCGCCTGGACGTTGACCGTCCTGATGGCCCTGGCACTCCCGCGTGTTTCTCCCCAGTCCCGGTCGGCCCTGCGCTGGCCTCTCCTGGCCGTCTTCATCCTGGCCCTCGGCGATTCCTTCCACACCATCCCCCGGATGTACCGCACCTTCACCGGTCGCCCGCTCCCCTATCTGCTGAACTGGTTCGGTCGGGAGTGGGATTGGATCGCCCTGGGGCTGGTCATCAGTTCGGCCACGATGAGTCTCTTCTATCTATTCCTCTTCCAGTACCGCCAGGAACGGCGGGGAATTCGCTGGGACATCTGGTCGTGGGCCATCCTGGGCCTGCTGATCGTTCGCCTGGGACTCCTGCCCTGCCCGCTGAACGGTTGGGAAGGACACGCCGCCCCCGGATGGCGCGTGTACCGGAACATCCCCTTCACCCTGATGGGCCTGATGGTGATCGTTGCCCTGTTTCGGGACCGGTCGGAGATGGCCGGGCGGGACCGCCGTCTGATGGAGGCCATCGCCTGGTGCCTGGTGGTCTCCTTCGCCACGTACTGGGTGACCATCCTGGGCGCGGAGCAGTACCCCGTGCTGGGCGCGATGATGCTCCCCAAGACCATCGCGTATATGGTGGCGATTATCCTGCTGTATCGGCTGGCGTTCGTCCGCCCGACGGCCGCATCCGCATAGTTGGAGTCACAAATGGACCTCCCTCCCACCGCAGACGTCGTCATCATCGGCGGCGGGGTGATGGGCACCAGCACCGCCTATCACCTGGCCCTCAAGGGCTGCCGGAACGTCCTCCTCCTGGAGCGGGAGTCCTTCTTCGGCATCCAGGCCACCGGCAAGTGCGCCGGGGGTATCCGCTACCAGTTCGGCACCGAGATCAACGTCCGCCTCTCCCGGCTCAGTCTGCCCATGCTGGACCGCTTTGAGGAGGAGTTGGGCCAGCCCATTGACCTGCGCTACTGCGGCTACCTCTTCCTGCTGACCAGCCCGACCGACGTCGCCGCGTTCCGGCAGAACGTGGAGATGCAACACCGGCTGGGGGTGATGACCCGCTGGCTGGAGCCGGAGGAGATTGCCCGCATGGTCCCCCTCATCAACCTGGAGGGGGTCCTGGCGGGGACGTTCCACGAGCGGGACGGCCTGGCGGACCCCAATTCCGTCGTCCAGGGGTACGTCTCCGGGGCGCGGCGGCTGGGGGCCCGCCTCCTCAACGACGTGGAGGTCACCGGCATAGAGGTCGCCGGGGGGCGGGTGCGGGGCGTGGTCACCAACCGGGGGAAGGTCGCCGCTCCCGTCGTCGTCAACGCGGCCGGGCCCTGGGCCGGCGA
>JAPYWT010000011.1 GCA_028276215.1 Thermoflexus sp.
GAGACGCCCACTCCAACGCCAGCGGATACCGCGACCCCGACCGGGACGCCAACCGAGACGCCCATATCCCCCACACCGCCACCCCCCGCCCTTTAGGGGTTAGCCGTCAGCCGTCTTTAGCGGTTAGCCGTCAGCCGTCAGTCGTCAGTGGTCAGTGGTCTGTCGTCAGTGGTCCAAAAAAACAGGAGTCCGGATACCCTATGGAGACCCTTCGCCTGCTGAAACAACTTTCCGAAACCCCGGGCCTGGCGGGCCACGAGGAGCCCGTGCGGGCCCTGGTGCGCGATCTCTGGACCCCTCTGGTGGATGAACTCCAGACCGATGGTCTGGGGAGTTTGATGGGCCGCCGACGCGGCCGGGGGCCGGAGCCCCGCCCTACGCTGATGTTCGCCGCCCACATGGACGAGATTGGCCTGCGGGTGACGGGCATAGAGAAGGGGTTCCTGCGCATCGCCCGTGTCGGCGGGGCCGACCGGCGCATCCTGCCGGGGACGGAGGTGGTCGTCCACGGGCGGCGGGACCTCCCCGGCGTCGTGGGCATGCGCCCGCCGCATGTCGTCCCCCCCGACCGGCGGGATAAAACCCTCCCCTGGGAGGAACTGTTCGTGGACGTGGGACTGCCGGAGGAGGAGGTGAAGGCATTCGTCCGGGTAGGCGACCCCATCTCGTTCCGGCGGGAGGCCGTAGAACTGAAAAACGGCCTGCTGGCGGGCAAGGCGCTGGATAACCGGGTCTCCGTGGCGGTGGTGACCCTGGCCCTGGAGCACCTGGCCCGCGCGTCCCACGCCTGGGATGTGGTCGCCGTGGCGACGGTCCAGGAAGAGGTGGGGCTCTACGGCGCGACGACCGCCGCCTACGGCGTCGCCCCCGATATGGCCGTCGCGGTGGACGTCACCTTCGGGCGGCAGGCGGGGGTGCCCAACCATCAGACCTTCCCGCTGGGGGAAGGGGTCGCCATCGGTGTCGGCCCGAACTTCCATCCGGCGGTGGTGGAACGGCTGAAGGCGGTCGCCGAGGCCAACGAAATCCCGTACCACATAGACCCCGTTCCCGGCCGCAGCGGCACCGACGCCTGGGCCATCCAGGTGAGCCGCGAGGGGGTGCCCACGGGCCTGGTCTCCATCCCGCTCCGCTACATGCACCAGCCGGTGGAGACGGTGTCGCTGAAGGATGTGGAGCGGGCCGGGCGGCTGCTGGCGCTCCTGGCCGCGGGGCTGGAGGCGGACTTCCGGCCCCGCTGGGAGGATGAATAGGGATGGGAAAGCGTTTGTCGTTCCTCTGGGACTACGACCTCTCGGAGGAAGATGTGCGGCAGATCCTCCGCCAGGGGACCCCGATAGAGCGGGCCTGGCTGATCGGCCGTATCCTGGAATATGCTCCCTGGGAGGAAATCTGGCAATACCTGACACCCCGGCAGATTGCCCAGGACTTTGAGCACATCCGCTTCCGTTCACCGCGCGAACGGGAACTTTGGGCATACGCTCTAAAGAGGTGGCTGGGTGATCGTGGATAATCCCTGGCTGACCCCGCTTCAGAAAATGTTTCTGGACCGCTTTTTCCGTCTGGAGGTAGGACAGTCTTTTTTTCTCACCGGAGGCACTGCGCTGGCGGCTTTTTATCTTCATCATCGGTTGAGTTTGGACCTGGACCTCTTTACCCTGGATGACCTGGCTTTGGCCGAAGGGGCCCGCCTGACCCCTCTCATTGCGCAGGAGCTGGGATGGGAAACCATCCTGGCCCGTCACACAGATTATTTTCATCGTTTCTTGTTTCGGGATAGGGAAGGCGAAACGCTTCAGGTGGACCTGGTTCAGGACTTTGGCCCTCAATTTGGTCAACGTCAACGGTTTCAGAATGTCGTTGTGGATAGTCTGGAAAACATCGCAGCCAACAAGTTGACGGCCATACTGGGCCGCAGCGAATCCAAAGATTTTGTGGACCTGTATTTCATCCTGGTAGAAGGATTGAATTTTGAGACCTTGATGGAGATGGCCCGGCAGAAAGATACCGGTTTGGTTCCCTTCTATCTGGCCGGAGCCCTGCTTCAGGTACGGCATATCTCTGCTATCCCTGAGACACATCCACCGGTAGAGCGAGAAACCATCGTCCAGTTCTTTATGGCTCTTGCCGACCGCTTGATTGAGCAAAGCAAACCTCAGGTAGGCGAACCGTGGAACTTTTAAAGGAATTATCTGAAGCCTTCGGCCCTTCGGGCCACGAAAAAGAGGTCCGGCAGGTCCTGCGCCGGGCCCTGGAAGGGTATGCCGACCGGGTGTGGGTGGACGCGCTGGGCAACCTCCACGCCCTCCGGGAAGGGACGGGCCCGAACCGGTTGCGGGTCCTCCTGGCTGCCCACATGGACGAAATTGGGCTGATGGTCGTCGGGCACGACGAGTCCGGCGGCCTGCGGGTGCGGGCCATCGGCGGCATAGACGACCGGGTCCTCCCCGGCGCGCAGGTCTGGGTGGGGCCGGACCGTATCCCCGGCGTCATCGGCCTGAAACCCGTCCATCTCCTGGAGCAGGGCGAGGACGAGAAAGTCGTCAAGATAGACCAGTTGCTGGTGGACATCGGGGCAAAGGGGAAAGAGGAGGCCCAGAAGTTGGCTCCTCTGGGCACCCCGATGGTCTTCGCCACCCGGTTTGAGGAAGTGGGCACACTGGTCAAGGGGAAATCCTTTGACGACCGGGCGGGCTGTGCGGTCCTGGCGGAACTGGTGCGCGGCGACCGTCTCCCCCACGACCTCTACGCGGTCTTCACCGTCCAGGAGGAGGTGGGGCTGCGGGGCGCTCGGGTCGCCGCCTACGCCAACCGCCCCGACTGCGCCTTCGCCCTGGAGGGCACCATCGCCGATGACCTGCCCAAAAAGAAGGACACGAGCCCCACATCCGAGTTGGGCAAGGGGCCGGCCATTACGGTGATGGACCGCACGTTCATCGCCCACCGGGGCCTGTTGCGGCTGCTGGTGGAGACGGCGGAGGCGCTGGGCATCCCCTACCAGTTCAAACAACCGGGCATCGGCGGCACCGACTCCGGCGCCATCCACCTGGCCCGCGAAGGGATCCCCTGTGGCACCGTCGCCGTCCCCTGCCGCTACATCCACAGCCCCGTCAGTATGCTCTCGCCGACGGACCTGGAGAACACCGTCCGGCTGATGCGGGAGAGCCTGGCCCGCCTCACCCCGGATGTTTTGCAAATGACGTAGCGCAGGATTTACCTGCAGACGTAGCGCAGGATTTATCCTGCAAACATAGCGCAGGATTTACCTGCAGACGTAGCGCAGGATTTATCCTGCAGACGTAGCGCAGGATTGATCCTGCAAAAAGGAGGCCATTATGGACGAACTGATCCGTCAACTGACCGAAACCTACGGCCCTTCGGGCTTTGAGGGGACCATCCGCTCCGTCCTGCGCGACCTGGTCGCCCCCCTGGCCGACGAGGTCCGGGTGACCCCGCTGGGGAGTCTGGTCGCCGTCCGGCGGGGGACCGGCGGCGGACGCCGCATCATGCTGGCGGCCCATATGGACGAAATCGGCGTGATGGTCACCTACGTGGACGAGAAGGGCTTCCTGCGCTTCACCCCCATCGGCGGCGTCTCGCCTCTCACCTGCCTGGGCGCGCGCGTCCGCTTTGAGAACGGCACCCTGGGCGTCATCGGGTCGGAGAAACGGGAAGACCCCAGCAAGGTCCCGACCTTTGAGCAACTGTACATAGACGTGGGCGCCACCGGTCGGGACGACTGCCCCGTGCGGGTGGGCGACGCGGCCGTCTTTGAGCGACCGTTCGCCGTCCAGGGACGGCGGCGGGTCGCCAAAGCGATGGACGACCGCATCGGCTGCGCCGTCCTGGTGGAGACGCTGCGGCGGCTGGAGCGGACGCCCTACGAAGTCCACTTCGTCTTCAGCGTCCAGGAGGAGACGACCCTTTCGGGGGCGCGGACGGCCGCCTACGGTATTGAGCCGGATATGGCGATTGCCGTGGACGTGACCGGGACGGGGGACACGCCGGAGAGCCGGCCTATGGCGGTGGAACTGGGCAAGGGGCCGGCGGTCAAAGTGCAGGATGCGGGGATGATTGCCCACCCAGCAGTGCGGGAGTGGCTGGTGCGCGCGGCGGAGGCGGCGGGCGTGCCGTACCAGATGGAGGTTCTGGAGCGGGGCACCACCGACGCGGCGGCGATGCAACTGGTCCGCGCGGGCGTCCCCTCCGGCTGCCTCTCCATTCCTTGCCGCTACATTCATACCCCCAGCGAGATGGTGGACGGTGAGGACGTGGAGGGAGCCGTCCGCCTTCTCCTGCACGCCCTGTTATGAACGTGCCAGGCACTTCCAGAAGTGCCTGGCACGTTGCATTATAAAAAACCTTCGTGTCCTTCGTGTCCTTCGTGCCCTTCGTGCCCTTCGTGTCCTTCGTGCCCTTCGTGTCCTTCGTGGATCCGATTTCTCCCGCTTGCCAAACCCCGAAATTGTGCTACACTCTTCCCGCCTGCAATCTCTCTCAAGGAGCCATTGATGCCAGACCCGCGCACAGAACGACTGGCCGCCGTATTGGTCCGGTACTCCACATCCATTCAGCCCGGCGACCTGGTCGCCATCCAGGGGACGCCCGAAGCGGCCCCCCTGCTCCTGGCCGCCTACGAAGAGGTCCTCCGGGCCGGTGGCCATCCCCACCTGCTGGTGGGGCTTCCCGGCGCCGAGGAGGCCTTCTTCCGCCTGGCCTCCGATGCCCAACTGGACTTCGTCTCCCCCCTCAACCGGCTGGTCATAGAGCAGTTTGACGCCATCATCAACGTCCGCTCCGACCGCAACACCCGCGAACTGAGCGCCATAGACCCGGCCCGCCAGCGGCGCCGCAGCCAGGCATTAGCCCCCCTCCTCAAGACCTACCTGCAGCGGGGCGCCACCGGAGCACTGAAATGGGTCGCCACCCTGTACCCCACCGCCGCCTACGCCCAGGAGGCGGATATGAGTTTACGGGACTACGAGGACTTCGTCTACGGCGCGTGCTTCTGCAACGGGGACGACTCCGTCGCCCGCTGGCAGGAGGTCCACCAGCGCCAGCAGCGACTGGTGGAGTGGCTGAAAGGGAAACGGGAGGTCCGCATCGTCGGCCCCAATGCCGACCTGACCCTCTCCGTTGAGGGCCGAGTCTTCATCAACTGCGACGGCCGCAACAACATGCCCGACGGCGAAATCTTCACCGGCCCGGTGGAGGATAGCGCCCGGGGCTGGGTCCGCTTCACCTACCCGGCCATCACCGGCGGGCGGGAAGTGGACGGGGTGGAACTCTGGTTTGAGGACGGTCGGGTCGTGCGGGCGACGGCCCGCAAAAACGAGGAGTACCTCCTCCAGATGCTGGATGCCGACCCCGGCGCCCGTTACCTGGGCGAGTTTGCCTTCGGCACCAACTCCGGCATCCAGCGGTTCACCAAGAACATCCTTTTTGACGAAAAAATCGGCGGCTCTTTCCACCTGGCCCTGGGCGCCGGGTATCCGGAGACCGGCAGCCGGAACGAATCCGCCATCCACTGGGACATGATCTGCGACATGCGGGACGGCGGAGAGGTCTGGGTAGACGGGGAACTGTTCTACCGGAATGGGGAGTTCATCCTGTAGCGTGAAACGTGAACACGTGAAATTCTGGGTGTCTATTGCTCTGCTCCTGCTGACGGCCTGCGGCACGGCCTCCCCGCGCACCTTCAGCGGCGAGCAGGCCTATGCCCACGTTCTGGAACAGTGCGCCCTGGGGCCCCGGCCCACGGGCTCCCCCGCCATCCGCGCGGCCGGAGACGCCATCATCGCCCACCTGAAAGCGTGGGATTGGGCCGTGGAGACCCAGGAGTTCACCTACCGGGACACCCCCGTCCGCAACATCATCGGGCGGGCCGGGGAGGGGCCGGTGGTCATCGTGGGCGCGCACTACGACACCCGCCGCGCTGCCGACCAGGAGAACCCCGCTCAGCCCGTCCTGGGGGCCAACGACGGCGCCTCCGGCACCGCCGTCCTCATGGAACTGGCGCGCGCCCTGGAAAAGGACCGGTTGCACCACCAGGTCTGGTTAGTCTTCTTTGACGCGGAGGACAACGGCAACCTGGACGGCTGGGAGTGGTGCGTCGGCTCCTCGTACATGGCGGCGAACCTCTCCGTCCGGCCTGATGCCATGGTCCTGGTGGACATGGTCGGCGATGCCGACCAGCAGTTCTACTTTGAGCGCAACTCCGACCCGGCCCTCCAGCAGGAACTCTGGGACATCGCGGCCACCCTGGGCTACACCACCACCTTCATCCCGGAGTACCGCTGGGCGATGTACGACGACCACATCCCCTTCGCCCGTCTGGGCATCCCGGCGGTGGACATCATTGACTTTGACTACCCGTACTGGCACACCACCCGCGACACGCCCGACAAAGTCAGCCCGGCGAGCCTGGAGCGCGTGGGCCGGGTGCTGGAGGTCTGGCTGGAAAATAGACGACAGACCACAGACCATAGACCATAGACGGGAGAGGAAGCGATGCGCATTCTGATCACGGGCGGGGCCGGATTCATCGGCTCCCATCTCTGCGACCGCCTGCTGGCGGACGGACACGAAGTCATCGCGATGGACAATCTGAGCACCGGCAGCGTGGAGAACATCGCCCACCTGGCCGGGCATGAGCGGTTCCGCTTCATCAAGCACGACGTCACCCACTACATCTACATCGCCGGGCCGCTGGACGCGGTCCTCCACCTGGCGAGTTTGCCCAGCCCGGTGGACTACCTGAACTACCCCATCCAGACCCTGAAAGTGGGCGCGCTGGGGACCCACAACGCGCTGGGCGTGGCGCTGGCGAAGGGGGCCCGCTTCCTCCTGGCCTCCACCTCCGAGGTCTACGGCGACCCACTGGTCCACCCCCAGACCGAAGACTACTGGGGGAACGTCAACCCCGTCGGCCCGCGCGGGGTGTACGATGAGAGCAAGCGGTTCGCCGAGGCGCTCACCATGGCCTACCACCGCTACCACGGCGTGGACACCCGGATCGCGCGCATCTTCAACTGCTACGGCCCCCGGATGCGGCTGGACGACGGGCGGGTGGTGCCCAACTTCATCGGTCAGGCGCTGCGGGGCGAACCCCTCACCGTCTACGACGACGGCTCCCGCACCCGCTCCTTCTGCTACGTCTCGGATATGGTGGACGGGCTGGTGCGCCTGCTCTTCTCGGACGAGGTCCGTCCGGTGAACCTGGGCAACCCTCAAGAGATGACCATCCTGGAATTCGCTCAGAAAATTCTGGAGATCACCGGCAGCCGCTCAGAGATTGCCTTCGTCCGCCCCACCGACGACCGGACCCGCGACGACCCCCAGCGCCGCTGCCCGGACATCACCCGGGCCCGGACCGTCCTGGGCTGGGAGCCGAAGGTCTCCCTGGAGGAGGGCCTGCGGGAGACGGTGGCGTACTTTCGGAATAAAATTATAGTGCAAGGGTAACCTTGCGCTACGAAAAGGAGCCTCCCATGAAGCGCGACCTGGACGCTTTAATGGAAGCGCGCGGGCTGGATGCCTTTGTCGTCTCCGGCCGTACGTACGGGAACCCGTCCCTGGTCTATCTCCTCAACGGGGCCGCTGTCACCCAGGGAATTGTGGTCAAAAAGCGGGGTGAGCCCCCCGTCTTCATCCACTCCCCCATTGAGCGAGACGAGGCGGCCGCCAGCGGCCTCCCCCTGGTCAACATGGCCCGCTACCGCTTCACCGAAATCCTCCGGGAGACGGGCGACCGGCTGAAAGCGACGGTGGAACTCTACCGCCGCATCTTCGCCGACCTGGACGTGCGGGGAGAGGTGGGCTTCTACGGCATGGCCGACCAGGGGCAGGCGTACCTGTTCCTCTCCGCCCTGGCGGAGGCGCTGCCGGAGATTCACGTGCGGGGCGAATACGACGAGGCGCTGCTGGACGTGGCGCGGGCGACGAAGGACGCCGACGAGGTGGCCCGGATTCGGGAGGTCGCCCGGCTGACCTGTGAGGTGGTGGAGGAGACGATTGCCTTTCTGCGCCGCCACCGGGTGAAGGACGAAACGCTGGTCACGGATGACGGTGCTCCGCTGACGGTCGGTCGGGTCAAAGATTACGTCTACCAGTTGCTGGCCCGGCGGCGGCTGGAATCCCCGGAGGGGTTCATCTTCGCCATCGGGCGGGATGCCGGGGTCCCCCACAGCCAGGGCCGTCCGGACGACCCCATCCGGCTGGGGCAGACCATCGTCTACGACATCTTCCCCCAGCGGGCTGGCGGCTACTACTTTGACCTGACCCGTACTTTCTGCCTGGGGTACGCGCCGCCGGAAGTGGAGCGGGTGTATCGGGATGTGGCGGACTGTCTGGACGCGGTGGTCGCCGAGGCCCGGGTGGGGGTGGAGGCCCGGCGCCTTCAGCAGGTGGCCTGCGCCTTCTTCGCCGAGCGGGGTTACCCGACAATCGCGGAGAACCCGGAGACCGAGGTGGGCTTCAACCACCTCATCGGGCACGGTCTGGGGTTGGCGATTCACGAGGAGCCGGTCTTCACCGACGTCCCCTCCAACACCCGCACCCTGCAGCCGGGCCACGTCTTCACGGTGGAGCCGGGCCTCTACGACCCGGATAAGGGCTACGGCGTCCGCCTGGAAGACGTCATTTGGATAGACGACGCGGGGCAGATCCACAACCTGACCCCGCTGCCGAAGGAACTGGTGGTGGAGATGTAGCAGGGCTGGGGGCGGCGGCGAAGCCGCCGCCCCCAGCCCCGACACCCATCATCTCAGTGACTGAACGGCGCGGGCGGCGGCCTCCGCCGGGCTCTGGCGGCCCTGGAGGACGGCCTCTATCGCCGACTGCAGGAGTGGCCCCACCTGCTCCCGTACCGACCTGGGGAGCGCTGGCCGCGCCCCGGCCAGAACCGCCGTCAATACCTCCCGTCGCTCCTCCGAAACCGTCCATCCCGCCAGGCCGCTCCGGGTGACCGGCAGGTAGCCGGTGCTCTGAGTCCACGTCCCGTACCAGGCGGGGTCCATCAGCCAGGCCGCCAGCGCCATGGCCCGTTGTTGCTGCTCCGGGCTGGTGGTCACCAGTGCCAGAATCCACCCTTCCGCCAGCGCGACCGGGCGGCCGTCCCGGGTGGGAATCGGCCCCGGTTCGGCCACCCCCTCCCATTCCGTCCAGAACCGGCGGGAGCCCACCACCGTCATCCCCCCCTGCCTCCGGAAGTGGGCCCAGCACTCCTCATCGGTCCCTGTGGAGAGAACCACCGGAGGGGAGATGACCCCGGCCGCCGTCGCCTGAGCGTAGAAATCCAGCACCGCCGTCAGCGGCCCTTCCTCCAGCATGGGTTTGCCCCCCTCATCCGTCAGGCGGCCCCCCGCGCCCAGGTACTGGATGAAGGTGAAGTCGTCCGCGACGCCGTTCTCTCCGGCCGCGGGAAAGCAGAGGGGCAGCCCGGTGGAGAGGACGTCGGTCCAGGAAACGGGAGGAGAAGGGAGCAGGGCCGGGGAGTAGGCCAGATGCTGCAGTTCGGCCGCCAGCGGCAGGCCAAAAGTGGCCTCGCCGACCCGGCCCAGCCCGATCGCGAAGGGGAACAGGTCCGCCTCCAGGTCGGGGGGAATGCGGCCGTCTATGGGCTGGAGGAGTCCGGCCTGGGCCGCCACCGGCAGGTCCGCCTCGTCCAGCACCACCAGGTCGGGGAGGACGGACGGCGCCGCGACGCTGGCCGTCCTCAGGAAGTCCAGCACTCCCCCGCGCCCGCGGCTCTTTTTGACGACGACCTGGACCTGCAGGTCGGGATGGGCGGCCCCGAAGTCAGCCAGACGCCCGGCCAGGAGGTCGGCCCCGGCCTCGTCGCGGTAAGGGCTCAGGTCCTCCGGAAGCCAGATGGTTAGAGTGGTGATCAGCGGCCCGGGCAGGGGAGGGGTGGGAGTCGGCGAAGGGAGGGGCTCCGTGGGCGGCGGCGAGGGGGCCGGAGATGGGGTGGGGGCGACGCACGCGGTCAGCAAGAGGAGGACCAGGCCGGAGAAGACACCCCACCAGGCCCGGTGCCGTCGCTCATTCCGCATACCGTTGCTCCAGCCAGGGGTCACCCTCGTTGTGGTACCCGGCCTGCTCCCAGAAGCCGGGGCGGTCCTCAAAGGAGAACTCAATCCCCCGCACCCACTTGGCCGACTTCCAGAAGTAGAGATCGGGCACGACCAGCCGCAGGGGCCAGCCGTGCTCCGGGGTCAGCGGCTGGTCGTTGTACTTCCAGGCCAGGAGGACGTTATCCGCCAGGAGGCGCTGGAGGGGCAGGTTGGCCGTAAACCCATACTCGGCGTGGATGATGACGTATTCGGCCCCCGGCAGTGGCCGGACGAGGTTCAGCAGGTCCCGGAAGCGCACGCCCTCCCAGACGGTATCAAACTTGGACCAGCCGGTCACGCAGTGGATGTCGGCGACGATGCGGGTGGTGGGAAGGCGGGTCAACTGGTCGTAGGTCAGACGGACTTCTTCCTCCACTGCGCCGAAGATGCGCAGGTCCCAGTTATCCAGATTTTCGTAGCGAGGCACAGGGCCGTAGTGGAGGACCGGGAAGCGCTGGGTCAGCACCTGTCCGGGAGGGAGACGAGGTCGGGTGCTCATAGCCACTCCTTATGGTTTTGCTGTGGGGGTTTGCGGCGGCGGCCGGAGGCCGCCGCCGCAAACCCCTCCTCCGTCCACTCTGGCGGGTAAAACTCGGGGTCTCGGAGCCCCGATCAGAAGGGGATTTCCTCTTCGGGCGTGGGTTCCTCGTACTCCGGAATCTCCTCCACCACCGGAGCAGCGGCCTCTTCCCGCCGGCCCAGGAAGCGGACGGTGTTGGCCGTTACCTCGTAGGAGGCGTGGACCATTCCGTCCTGACCAACCCAGGTGCGGGGGTTGCCCCGGTCGTCGGGCCGGAGGCGCCCCTCTACCAGGACCGGCCGTCCCTTGGCCAGAAACTGATTGCAGGTCTCCGCCAGTTTGCCGAAGGCAGAGATGCGGAACCAGATGGTCTCCTCCTGGGGCTGTCCGTCCTGGCCCGTCCAGCGGCGGGTGGAGGCCACAGAGAAGGTCGTCACCGGTCGCCCGTCGGGCAGGTACCGCATCTCCGGGTCCCGCCCCAGATGCCCCGCGATGATGATGGTGTGGAACATGGCTCCTCCTTTACCTTTACCTCGGTTGTTGGTAGGTGGATCAGTCGGCCAGGCCCTCGCTGATGGAAAGGGCCTTCTCGGCGCCGAAGTCGGCGGGGGTCTTGTGGATTTCCGGCGGTCGGATGTAACGGGCCACCATATCGGCCGTGTCCGTCACCCCCAATTGTTCAAACAGGAAGCCGAACTGGGCCTCCAGTTCCTGCCCAATGGTTGCCCGGATTTCTTCGGGCAGGTTCCAGAGTTCCCGCTTGAAGGGCCCCAGGGCCTTTTTGCGGGCTTCGTACAGGAACTGCTCCTCGGTCTTGCCCTCCTTCCAGTCGGCGGCGTGCTCCTTCCGCAGGTAGGCGTATATCTCCTCCCGCAGGGCAGCGGGGAAGAGGGGATGGTCGTAGAGGAGGTTCTGGAACGCGGTCGCCAGGTGGATTTCCGCCGTCCCCACTTCGGGGAATTTGTGGAACGCTTCCGGTGGGAGGGTGGACGCGCCGTGCTGGACTGCGCCCGCCAGGCCGTACTCCTCCCGGGCCACCCGGCTGAGCCGCTCCAGGGTGTCAAAGTCAATCTTGACCCGCGCCAGCGTGCCGTCCGGGAGGACGACGCCGCCGTGGGAGGTCCCGGTCTGGATGCTCAGTTTGCTGACGCCGGGCATTCCGGAGGGCAGGGAACGGTTGTAGCCGTCCATGAAAGCCCGCAATTCCTCCTCGGTCGTGTTGTGGCCTCCCACCTCCCCGATTTCTCCGCCGACGGAGATGGTCACGCCCTCCGGCTGGAGGCTCCGGATGAGACGGGTGAAGTGCGCGCAGACTTCGTAGTTCGTCCGCTGCTGTTCGGAGATGGTGGGCTGGCTCAGGTCCACCAGGGTGGAGGTGTCTATGTCTATGTTGAAGAACCCGGCCGCGATGGCCTCGCGGATCAGGTCCTCCACTGCGCCCACTTCGGCGTCCGGGGTGCTGGCGTACTTTTTGGCGCTCACCTGGAAGTGGTCGCCCTGGAGGAAGAGGGGGCCCCGGTAGCCCTCGCGGATGGCCGCGCCGATGATGACGGTGGCGTACTCGGCGGGGCGCTGGTCGGTGTAACCGATCTCGGAGCGGGCGATCTCAAAGATCATCGCGCCGACATTGCGGGCCAGCGCGGCGCGGAAGACGGCGCGGGCCATGTCGTAGGTGAGGGTGCGCAGGTTCATCGCCGGGACGGTCCAGTTGGTGGACGTCTCGCCGCGCCCCCGGGCCATATAGAGGTCGTGGATGGAGGCCGGGCGGATGCCCAGGGCCTGGCCCAGTTCCCAGAGGAGCGCGCGGGCCGTCGCCCGCTCCTCCCCCTCACCGAAGACCGCCGCATAGACCAGCGCGTCGGTCACCGGACCGCGCAATCGGGCCTCATCCAGCACCTGCACGCGCCCCTTCTCCAGGCGGATAACATCTTTGAGTTCGTGCCATTGCTCTTTGGGGGTCATCTTTCCTCACCAATGACGTTTGGATGGTTAACGGAATGAGGTTTATTCCCACAACTGAGGCGCCACGCGCTCACCGCGAAAGGTCAAAATCCCGACGCCCGCTTCTGTGGTCATTCGGTCCACGTCGGCGTATACCCGAAGCCCGAATGCATAGGGCAGGTAGGGTTTCTGGATACCCTCTTGCCGGAGTCGTTCCTGGACCCAGGGCCGTTGCAGGCGTTGCAGGAACTCTCCCAGTTCCTTCCGCCGAAGACGCCCTTTCACCTCCACAATGATCCAGGGACGTTCCCCGGTGGGCAGTTCCACCGGAACGACCACATCCATTTCTCCGTCCACCTCTATGGCGAAGGGCTCCTGGAGCGGCCGGATTCCCCTCTCCTTCAGGAGACTCATCAGGACCTCTTCGGCATCCACCTCCAGGTCCAGCCCCAGGCGGTTGGAGAGTTGGCCCAATTGGAGGCTCATCTGGTCCACCCGCCGGATCAACTGGGTGACCACCTCTTCCAGGCGGTAGTGGGCCTCAGCAAGTTGCTGCAACTGTTGTTCGGTCCGGCGCTGCGCCTCCGCCAGTTCCTCCATTCGTTGTTCAAGATGGCGTTGGGCCTCCACCAGTTTCGCCACGATGTCTTCCAGGCGGGCCAGCCGCTCCTCTGCAGAAGCCAGCCGCTCCTCCACAGCGGCCAACCGCTCCTCCACAGCGGCCAGCCGTTCTTCGTGCCGCCGCACGATTTCCACCAGTTCCTGAACTGTGGCCTCCAGGCGGGCCACTCGCTCTTCCGTGCGGCGTTGGGCCTCGGCCAGTTCCCCCACCCGTTCCTCGGTGCGACGCTGGGCCTCTGCCAGTGCCCGGACCTCTTCCTCTGTCCGCTGCTGGGCAATGGTCAGAGCCTCTATTGCTTCCCATACCCGCCAGGTTGCGGCCAGGCCTGCCCCAGGCTGCCCCAGTTCCTGCTCCACAACTTCATAAGCAATTTGTCGGACCCGTTCTTCCGTCAGCATATGGTTCCTCTTTCCAGAGATGGCCCTGAGAAGCCGTGTCCCCACTTCAACCTAAATCGCTGTAATTATAGCCGATCAGGGGAAATCGGCAACCACGCTTTAACGTGCCTCTGCAGAGGACGGGCGGTCGTCGGGACGACTATTTAATCTCCGGCCAGCGGGTCCAGTCGTAGCCGATGGTGGGGTCGTCGTGGGGGATGCGGCCCTCGTCGGTCCCGTCGTACTCGTTGGAGGTGATGTAGAAGATGTGGGCGGGGCCTTGCAGGACCCGGTAGCCGTGGGCAACGCCGGGCGGGATTTTCAGGACGACAGGAGGATGGCCGTCCCCCAACAGGAATTCCTGCAGTTGGCCGTAGGTGGGGGAGTCGGGGCGGGCATCGTAGAGGGCCGCCCGGACCGTCCCGCAGGCAACGTACCACCAGTCGGTCTGGCGCCAGTGGATGTGCCAGGCCTTGGCGACGCCAGTATGGCTCATGGTGTGGCTCCACTGGCCGAACCCCTCGGGGAAGATGGGGTCGCTGGCCCGGATGATCTCGCGGAAGAAGCCGCGCTCGTCGGTGTGGGTGACCAGTTGCTTGATCTCAACGCCGTGAATCACGGGGAAACTCCTTACAGTAGTAGTTTGTCAATCGCACGAACAAACTCCCGCAGGTCATCCAGACGGCTCCAGAGAATATCGTACACCCGGCCATAGTCTACATCCCAGTACCGGTGGACCAGCACGTTTCGGAAGCGGGCCATTTGTTGCAGGCGCTCACTCAAATCTGCGGGAATTATACTCGCTTCACCCAGTATTGCGAAACACTCGGCGTATTCTTCCGGTGTCCGATGCAATCGTTGGGCGCTCACATGGAAACAGATTTGCACCGCTGCTTCAATGGCAACGATCAAACGATAGCAGGCCAGATCCCGCCGGTCGCGATCGGCCAGGAATATTTCCTTCGGGAGAGATCGCAGTTCCTCCAGCCGCTCCAGCGACTCTTGAATGTCTTCAAAACGGTCCCGTATCAGCGATTGGTTCAGCCCCAAGAGGTTATCGCCTCCTTTAAAGCGGTGCGGATTAAAGGTTTCATATCCAGATAACGGGTCAATGTCCAGACAACTTCGCGAACCCGTAAATCCTCGTCCCGGCTCAGCAGGAGTTGGCCCCGGTAAACGGAGTACCGAAATCCCAGCGGAGCCGCATTCAACACCCGGACGTCCACCGGGAGCGGGTGTCCGGCCTCCCGAAGCGCCCGTTCTGCCGCCCCGGCCAATTCCAGCATCCGGTCGGTAAAATCGCTGTCACCGTCCAGATAGACCGCAACGTCCACGTCGTGGAAGGGCCGGTTTTCCAGGAAGGAGCCGTAGAGGTAGGCGAACCGGACATCCGGGGCGTCTTCCAGTACCTGCCTCAGGGTTGCGATGATGGCATCCCGCTGGGCCGGGGTTTTCTGGTGTCGTTTCTCCGCACCGAACAACATCTTGCTCTTCCCTGCTGGATACATTATACCTTGCTCCAGCAAATGAGCAAGGTTGCGGGGTGTGTCCCAATTTTGTCGGGCTGGGCCGCTGGCCTTTCCGCCTGGCCGTAAACGGCCAGGCTCAGGCAAAGTTGATAATCTCTTCCAGCAAAACAGGGCTGATATAGAGCGAAGAGCTGTCAAGTCTCTTAAAATCGTACCGGGGGCAGAAGCCCAAAGTCCTGAAAAACCGTACCTCCAGAGTGCCGTAACGGCTGAGACTGGC
>JAPYWT010000392.1 GCA_028276215.1 Thermoflexus sp.
CCAGCGCCGTGACCAGCAAGGGGAGGAGAAGGAGCCACGCGGTTTCCCGGCGGGATACATCCCGCGCTGCAGGGCAGGATGAATCCTGCGCTACACCCGCCGTAGCACGGGATTTATCCTGTGGGAGGCAGGATGAATCCTGCGCTACACCCGCCGTAGCACGGGATTTATCCTGTGAAATGCAGGATGAATCCTGCGCTACACGGGCAGGGAGAATCGCAATCAACGCCAGCGCCAGGAGGGAGAGAGCGGAAAGGAGGTCCGCTGCCAGCCGGAGCGGCGTCTCCCCGAAGCGGACCACCAGGTGGTGGCGGCCGGGCGGAACCGGGAACGTGAACCGCCCCCATTCCGTCTCAGGAGCAACCTCCACCGGGTTTCCGTCCACCCATGCCCGCCAGCCGGGGTAGAAGAAGCGGTTGACAACGACCCGGAAGGCCTGTGGTGTATCCACCCATGCCTCGGCAAAGAAGGGACCGGTCCGCACACCTTCCAGCGTTGCCCCCTCCGGCAGGGCAGTGGGCTCAAAGGGGTCCGCGGCCGAATAGGGCGGGCGTCCCGGCACCAGGCGAGGGAGAAATTCCCCGCCCGACGTTCCGACCCCTCCACCCATGTACTCGTAGTTGTGCAGGCTACCGATGGAGACCTGGTCCCAGCCGGGACAGTATCGGGCGTTCCGGAGCCAGCCCAGGTCAGCGGCCACGAGGGCCAGGACCATCAGCCCCATCAGGGGGTAACGCCATCGGAGACCTGCCAGGAGTTCGGCCGTTGCCCCGGTCAGGAATGCCAGGGCGAGCGCGGCCGGGCCCAGGAAGCGCCAGGGAAACTGGAAGTTGTGAAGAAAAGGGAACGCCCGCCAGACCGGCAGGGAAATCGGGAGCGCCATCAGGGTTGCGAGCAACCCGATGACGGCAAAAAAGGCCACCTGCCGCTGGCGCACGTCCCGGAAACGGAACAGTCCCAGCAGGCCGGGCACCCCAAGGAGCACGGATACCAGACCCAGCGAGCGGGGCGGGTACGGGTTGACCAGGTCGGGCCGGACCGGTTCCAGAGCCGTCACCGTGTAGGACCACCAGAAAAAGTGGGACCGGTAACCGCCGGGGAAACCGTAGGGAACCCGTTCCAGTTGGACAAGGGGCCGCTCCGCCCAGGCCGGAATCCAGAAGAACAGGGAGAGCCCCAGGCCCAGGCCGACCGTGACAGCGGCCGCCAGAAGTCGGCGACGAAGCGGAACCGATGAGGAGGCCAGCGCCTCCACCCCTGCGTAGAGGGCCACCAGCCCGGTCCCTATCACCGCTGCGACGCTGTGGGTCACCAGCAGGGCACCGAAGATCAGGGCGCCGGCTACCATCCATCCCCTCCGGCCCGTCCGCACGGCCCGGCCCACGGCCCACCCCGCCCACGGGAGCAGCGCCCAGCCCATCGCCTCCGGCAGCGCCCCCCGGTAGAGGGGATTGTAGGCCACGTAGGGCGCATACATCGCCGCCACTGCCGCTATCACCGCCGCTTCTTCCCGGAAGAAGTCCCGGGCCAGAACATACATCCCCAGACCGGCCATCAGGAAGGTCAGGGCCAGGGCGATCCGGACCCCTGGCGTGATGCCGAAGCCCAGCCGGGCGATCAGGCCCGCCACGAAGTAGGAGAGGGGAGGGTAGAAGTTGAAGACGGGATACCCATACCCCCATCCCATGTCCGGCGCCAGTCGTGCATAGAGAATCCCCTGAGACCAGAGATGGTCTATCTGGACCACCCGCAGGAGATGAAGTAACATATCGTCTCCGCAGACCAGAGTGGGCCCGATGGCGGCCCGGGCCGGAACCCACCATAGAGACAGAAGCACGAGAATAGGAAGCAGGCGAAGAAGGAAACGGTGCATCTCTCCTCCGAACCGTTTGCGGCGATCGGTGTCTATCTGCAACTATCTACTTGAGGCTACTATAGCGCCAGCATCCGGCCAGTTTGCAGGCTGACCGCCTCCACCGTATCGGCGCAATTCCGACAGACGATCTCCCATAAGCCAGATCGCCAGCCCCAATAGAGACAAAGCGGAGAGGAGGTCCGCCGCCAGCCGGAGCGGCGTCTCCCCGAAGCGAACCGCAATGTGGTGGCGGCCCGCCGGAACCGGGAAGGTGAACCGCCCCCACTCCGCCTCGGGGACAATCTCCACTGGTTTTCCGTCCACCCAGGCCCGCCAGCCGGGGTAGAAGAAGCGGTTAACGGTCAGCCGGAAGGGTTGGGGACTCTCCACCCACCCTTCGGCGGAGAGCGGTCCGGTTCGCCCCTCACGAAGGCCCACCCCCTTCGGGAGCACGGAGAGGTCAAACCAGCCCGTCGCTGGCCGGGAGGGCCATTGGCGGACCGTACGGGGCCGGAACTCACTGTGGGAGACTCCCGGGTCCGTCTGCTCCCAGGTGTAGAGGCTGCCGATGGAGACCCGGTCCCAGCCGGGGCAGTACTGGGCGTTCCAGAGCCAGCCCAGGTCGGCGGCAACGAGGGCCAGGACCATCAGCCCAATCAGAGGATGGCGCCATCGGAGACCCGTCAGAAGTTCGGCCGTCGCCCCAACCAGGAACGCCAGGGAGAGTGCCGCCGGCCCCAGAAAGCGCCAGGGAAACTGGAAAATGTGCAGGTACGAGATGGCCTGCCAGATGGGCAGGGAAAGGGGAGTCGTCATCAGCGCGGCGACCATGCCGACCGCCGCAAAGAAACGGACTGCCCGACGACGGGCGCCCCGAAAGAAGACAAGCCCCAACAGGCCGGGGACTCCCAGCAGAAGGGACATCAACCCCAGGGAGCGGGGTAGAGTGGGGTTCACAAGGTCCAAACGGACGGGTTCCAGAGCGGTCAGGAGTTCCCGCCAGGAGAGAAAGTGGGCCCGGTAGCCGCCGGGGAAACCGTAAATGGCGTTTTCCCATTGGATGAGCGAACGTTCAGCCCAGGCTGGAATCCAGAAAAAGAGCGCCAGGCCCATTCCCAAGCCCAGGCTGATTCCAACGGAGAGCGCCCGACGACGGAACGGCAGGAAAGACGAAGATAGAACCTCCATCAGCGCATAGAGGGCCAGCAGTGGGGCCGACACCACGGCCGCGAGGTTGTGCGTCAGCAACAGGGCACCAAAGATGAGGGCACCCGCCGCGATCCACCCTCTTCGGCCCGTCCGCACGGCCCGGCCCACGGCCCACCATGCCCACGGGAGCAGCGCCCAGCCCATCGCCTCCGGCAGCGCCCCCCGGTAGAGGGGGTTGTAGGCCACGTAGGGAGCGTACATCGCGGCAACCGCCGCCACCACCGCCGCCTCCGCCCGGAAGAAGTCCCGGGCCAGGACGTACACCCCCAGACCGACCACCAGGAAGGTCAGAGCCTGGGTGACCCGGAATCCCAGGG
>JAPYWT010000393.1 GCA_028276215.1 Thermoflexus sp.
GATGATGCCGATGATGATGCCCGCCGAGTCTTCCGCCGGACCGCCCAGGGGGTCGGTGCCGGTGGCACTGGCGGTGTAGGTGGTCTCCTGATCGGGCGCCACGGGGACCTGGCACTGTACGGCCTGGCCCACATCCAAGTTCTCCACCACGCAGAGAATCCGGTCATCATCGGGGTTCTCCGGCGTGCCGTTGTCCCACCAGAGGACCACATCCGAGAGCGGGGCGTCGCCGGTGTTGGTGACCGTGTAGGTCAGGGTGACGACGGTGCCGGGGTAAGTTGTGGGGATAGGCGCGGCCGCGCTGACCTCCAGGGCCGGATACAGGATGTCGGTGCTCGCGGTTGCCTGGGCAGAGACTTCGCCGCCCAGCGCGTCCGTGCCGGTGGTGGTGAAGGTGACCACCGTCGGGTCGCCGGAGACGGGGCCGGTCGCGGTGAAGGTCGCGCTCTCCCCCGCCGCCAGCATCCCCGTCCAGGTCGTCCCGTCCGGCAACGGCACGGAGACCGTCAGGCCCGCATCCCCGGTGTTGGCGACGGTCACCACATAGGTCAGTATGTCCCCCTCGTGGGCCAGCGCCGGCCCGCTGGCAGTAATCGTCACCGCCGGGTGCAGGACCCGAACGAAGGCGTCGTCCGAGTCGGAGACGTCCGGCCATCCGGCGATGGGGGTGCCGTCGGCCAGGGTCGGCGTGCCGATAGCGGTGCCCGTGTTGGCAACCGAATCGGCGACCGGGGTGGTGAACCGACAGGTCATCTCCTCTCCCGGCGCCAGGTCAGGAATGGTGCAGATGGAATCGTAGCGGTCGTCCGTCACCCGGATGTTGCGAAGGTAGGTGTTCCCGGTATTGACCACCTGGTAGGTGTAGGTGACGGAATCGCCGCTGTGGATGAGGTCGGGAGAAGCATCAACGGTCAGAGAAACCGCCGGAGCGGGCGGGAAGTTCCCCAGGTACTCCTCGTGAACATCGCCGCTGATCAGGGTGAAGGACCGGGAGATGCCGGTCGTGGCGTACCAGCCATCCGGCAGCATCTCCCGGATGTAGTACTCTCCCGGGATCAGGTCGGGGGGATTGCGGGCCGGGTCGTTGCTGAAGTAGACCCAGCCGCTGTCGTCAGTCGCCCGGTTCCAGCCAGCGGCCTGGGACCCGTCCGCCCGGTAGAGGCCCACGGTCCAGCCGCTCAGCGGGAGGTCGCCATCGGTGAGGCTGCCGCTGAGGTCGGTGTCGTGGAAGAGGTAAACTTTCACCACCGGGAGTTTGATCTGGCCGAAGAGGACCTGGATCACGTCTCCCGGCGCCAGAGTAACCGTCTGGGTGAGGGGGGTGGTCGCCAGCCAGCCGCTCTGCTGGGTCAGGACGACGATGTAGGTGCCTGGCGTCAGGGACCAGGTGGCGTTGCCGGTGGTGTTCGTTGTCTTGCTGCCCTTTCCGATCACGGTGACGGTCCACCCGCTCTGGCCCCGTTCGCTGTCCTGTGGGAGGCCGTCCATATTCAGGTCGTTGAAGACGGTCGCGATCAGCGAGCCGCCGCTGACCCAGGTGGCGCTGGCGGTCGCTGCGACGGGCCCTTCGGTATACTGACCCAGGACCAGTTTCTGCTTGTTGGGATTGACGCCGACGAAGATGGTGCCGACGGGGAGAGGCATCCGGGCCGTGGCGGTGATGTACGAAGTCCCGGCGACCGCCGAGGTGAGGGTGAAGGTTGCCTCGCCGTTCTCGTCGGTGGTCACCACAGAGGGGGTGACGGTGCCCAGGCTGACGGTCAGGGTAACCGTCTGCCCGGCGACGGGCTGGCCTCCCCGGGTCACCCGGAGGGTGAACGGGGCCTCTTCGCCCACGGCCAGGGCGGCGCTGGAGGGAGTGATGGCGATGTTGGGGGCATCCGGGGCGCAGGCGTCGGCCAGGGTCTGGACGGCGGCGATGATCTCCTGGGTGCGGGTGTAGACATCGGGCGGTGTGGGAGATTCGTTCAACAACACGAAGCCGTCAGAGAAGTACCAGACCGCGGCCTGGCGGGCGGCCATCTCTTGCTTGACATCGGGCAGGCGTCCCGGAGCGGTGTCGTTCTGGTAGTCGGCGGCGTCGGCCCGGGGCGGGTAGTGGAGGAGCAACCAGCGCACCCGGCAATCCATCTCCTCTTCCGAGGCCACCACTTTGTCCCCGTTGGAAATGGAATGCAGGAGGTCCGTACAGAATGTATTGACCCGAGGGCCATCGGTAATCTGAAGGTAGAGAGTGCCAGCCCAGACCGTTTTGGCGGTTCCACCGACCGTCCCTTTGATCTGGAGGAGCGGATTGGACGAATTCACCACAACGGTTCCGGTCTCTCCATCTGCCCAGACGATGGAGGTCAGCAGCGCCAGCGTCAGGGCCAGCACCAGCAGCGTCCCGGATACGCGACGCACATCAGTCTTCATCATCTCTCCCTTCTCCCAACACGTAGAAACTATTCAGGGTCTTCTCTAGCTTTAATTGTAATCCCCGAAAGTTGGAATCCGGTTTGAGATTTTCTGGCCCGAAGTGGGAAAAAGGTACTACGTGAGGGGAGCGGGAGAGTCTGCGTTGGGATGCGCGATCTGATGGGTGGGCAGTGAAAGGGGAAAAAGAGGACAACTGCAAGCAGTTGTTCTACAACTACTCGGGGGCAAAATAATACCCCCGGCCCCGTTCGGTGCAGATGAACCGGGGGTGGGAGGGGTCGTCCTCTATCTTCCGCCGGAGCCGCCAGATGTACCATTTGACCTGGCGGGGGTCCACGCCGCCCCCCGGCCCCCAGATGGCGTTATAGAGTTCTTCTGGGGGGATCACATGCCCCGCCCGCTCCGCCAGGAACAGCAGGAGGTTGTATTCCAGCGGGCTCAAGGGGACCTCACTCCCTCTGAGAAAGACCCTGGACAGAGTGCGATTGATGACCAGGTCCCCTCCCCGAAAGCGCAGGAGCCTCGGGGGCGCGGTTTGCAATCGGGAACGGCGGAGCATGGCCTGAACCCGGGCGAGCAGTTCGGCAGGGTGAAAGGGTTTGACCATGTAGTCGTCCGCCCCCCGGTTCAGCCCATCTACGATGGAATCCACCTCACCGAGGGCCGTGAGGAACAGAATGGGGACCGGAGATTGCCGCCGGATGTGCTGGCAGACCTCCTTGCCGCTCATCCCGGGCATCAGCACGTCCAGGATGATCAGGTCGGGAGCGACCTGAGGGAGGAGACGGAGCGCGGTTGGCCCATCGCTGGCCGTATCCACGGCAAACCCCCAGGACTCTAACAGGGACCGGAGGAGACGAAGCATCTCCGGATCATCATCCACGATGAGAATGCGCGGTTTGTCCATAGGGATTCTCAACGGATGCCATTGATCTGGGTTGCTCGAATACCGGATGCGCTC
>JAPYWT010000394.1 GCA_028276215.1 Thermoflexus sp.
CCAGGCGCTGCTGGACAACCTGGATGCCCAGTTGGCCAGCGGGGCCATCTCCGAGGCCACCTACCAGAAACTCTACGCCAAGTGGGAGGCGAAACTGAAGGAACTGCGGGGCGGATAGGGGAGATCGTGAGCGCGTTTGGCTTCGTGGCCCTCTGGGCCTTCAACCAGGCGCGGTTCGGATGAGCGGGCGCGGAGGGGGGCGCGGCGGCGAAGCCGCCGCGCCCCCTGCAAGCAAAAGTGCCAGGCACTTCGGAAGTGCCTGGCACTTTTTGTCGCTGGTCGGGGCGCGGGGATTTGGACCCCGGACCTCAGCGTCCCGAACGCTGCGCGCTAACCGGACTGCGCTACGCCCCGAATCACCCCTAATTATACCGGGTTCGGCGATTTTGGCAAGCCGCTATATCAGCCGCGCCCGTGCCTTCGCGCTGACGTAGTCCATCCCCCAGACCATCGCCACAATCGCCCAGGTCGCCGTCCCCGCCGCCGCGTACTGGTTCAGCCCCACCCAGACCCGGAACTGCTGTCCGATGCCGCCTCCGCCGACGAACCCGATGACGGTGGACATGCGGATGTTGATGTCCCACTGGTAGAGGATGTAGGCCAGGAAGCGGGGCACCAGTTGCGGGAGGACGGCGTAGACCAGCACCTGCAGGGGGTTGGCGCCGGTCGCGGTGACCGCCTCCACCGGTCCCGGATCAATCTCCTCAATCGCCTCGGAGAAGAGTTTCGCCAGGTTGGGGATGTTGTTCAGCGCCAGCGCCAGCACCCCGGCGAAGGGCCCCAGCCCCACCCAACTGGCGCAGATGACCGCCAGAATCATCGGCTCCACCGACCGCCAGAGGTTGAAGACGGTGCGCGCGGCGAAATAGGCGGCCCGTCCCACCAGCCCGCGCCCCATCACGTTGCTGGCCCCCAGAAAACTGAGGGGGACGGCGACCACGGACCCCAGCGTCGTCGCCATCAACGCCATCAGCAGGGTGACCAGAGAGAGGTTCACCGTGGTGACCAGCGCCTCGCTGGGCCGGTATCCCCCCACCGTCCGCTTCCACGAAATCTCCACCTCCCCCGCCGTCCCTTCCTGCACCTCCATCAGCGGGTGGACGCGCGTCTCCAGGCGGAGGGTACCGGCCGCGTCGGTCCGGCAACAGTTCTCCTTGACCCGCAGGAAGCCCCCGTCGGGCAGGCGCCAGCGGACGGAGACGTCGGCGTTGGGAGGCAACCCCTCGCCGGAGATGACCAGCGGGTCCCCCGGAGAGCCGCAGGGAATGGAGAGGGTGACTCGCGGCCCTTCGGGGGAGGAGGGGCTGGCGGGCTGGGGCACGGCCCCACAGGGCACCACCAGTGGGGCCGTGATGTGCACTTCCTCCGTCGGGCGGGTCAGGAGGTCGGGGAACAGGAAGGCCCGGCTGATACGCAGGCCAGCGGGGGCTCCCTCTATCAGCGCGGGGAGGTTGATCTCGGCCACGCGCCACGACCAGATGAAGAGGGCCAGGAAGGCCGCCACCGCCACGACGGGCACCCCGTACCGCCGCAGAACGCCCCGGCGCGGCGCGCCCGTCCCGCCCGCAATGATCCGCTCCCGCAGCGCCGCACTGGCGTAGTCCAGCAGGGCCACCACCAGGACGATGGCGATGATGGCCGTCGCCATAGAATTGTAGCGGCTCAGCCGAATCCACTGGATGATCAGGAAGCCCAGCCCGGCGTTGCTCACCAGCCCGATGACGGTGGACATGCGCAGGTTGATGTCCCAGCGGTAGAGGGTGAAGGCCAGGAACGAGGGCAGAAACTGGGGGAGGACGGCATAGACGACCGTCTGGGTCCAGTTGGCGCCGGTGGCCCGCACTGCCTCTATGGGGCCGGGGTCAAGCCCCTCTATGGCCTCGGAGTACAGTTTCCCCAGCGCGGCGATGGAGTGGAGGAGGAGCGCCAGCGTCCCGTCAAAGGGGCCCAGTCCCACCCAGACGGCGAAAATGATGGCCCACATCAGCGTCTCTATGGAGCGGACGATGTTCAGGACCGTCCGCACGACGTAGTAGACGGCCAGGCCAACGGGGTGGCCTCCCATCAGGTTGCGGGCGGCCAGGAAACTGACCGGGAGGGCGAAGAGGGTCGCCAGGACGGTGGCGATGAAGGCCAGCGCGATGGTCTCGCCGATTTTCTCCAGGACCAGCCGGAGGGTCTCCGTGGGTTGGAGGGAGCCGTAGGTCCGGTACTGGCGGGCCTCAATGCGGTGGGTCTGGGTCTCGCCGGGGCCGGGCCGACGGTCCAGCGGGACCGAGTTGACGGGGACCTGAACGGTGACCCGAAAGCGGCCCTCCCCGTCGGCGGGGACGACCAGGGGGACGCCGTCTTTCAGCACCCGCTGGTAGTCGCCGATAGGGTTCTGCCACCAGATTTCCACGTCCAGGCCGGGGAGGAACCCCTCCCCCTCCAGGGTGATGGTCTCCCCCAGCGCGGCGCAGGGGACGTCGGTCTTCAGGCGGGGCTGGGCGCTGGCCTGCCCCTGGGGCGGGGGCAACGGCTCCACACAGGGGACCTGGAAGGGGAGATACCCGATGTGGCTCTCTTTGGGGTACTCCAGCAGTTCCGGACGCACCAGGGCGCGGACGATGGGGCGGACGGTGGGCCAGCCGCTGACCAGGCGGCCGGGGTTGATCTCCGTCGCCCGGACGGCCAGCGCGTAGACGATGAACGCGCCCAGCAGGAACGGCGCGACGGTGCCGGAGGGTCGGTTCCGGGCCGACTGGACGGCATCCCACACCCCCCACAGCCAGACGGCCCCCAGCGGCACCAGGAGCAGCGGGACCTTCTGCCAGAGGATCAGCCCACCCAGGGCCAGGACGGCTGCCAGAAGCCCAACCCCGCGGCTCCGCTGGCCCTGGACCATCTGCCCCAGGCCGGGGAGGATCAGGGAAAGGAGCGGCGGCCATTTCGGAAGCCGCCGGTGCTCGGATGCATCGGTCCGGTGAGCCATAGAGGCGTTCTCCGGTGTGCCTTCTGGTCTGACCACCTGACAGTTCGGAATCGGACACAGATAGGCTTTATCGGAAATGGGACGCGGATGAACGCGGATGGACGCGGAAGAGCGAAGCAATCGCCTGTAGCGCAGGCTTTTAGCCTGCATACCGGCCTGGCGGCCGGCGCTACATCAGCCTGTAGCGCAGGCTTTTGGCCTGCATACCGGCCCGGCGGCCAGCGCTCCATCGGCCTGTAGCGCAGGCTTTTAGCCTGCATACCGGCCCGGCGGCCAGCGCTACAGATTCCCGCCGACGGTGACCATCTCCGCCTCTTCGCCGTACACCTCCTTGAAGCGCTCGCGGGTCAGTTCCTTCGGATGCCCTTCAAAGACCAGCACCCCCTCCTTCAGACCGATGACG
>JAPYWT010000395.1 GCA_028276215.1 Thermoflexus sp.
CTGGGCGGCGCGGGCCATCCGCGCCCAGACCTTCTCGCTGCGGGTGCGCGAGTTCGTGGACCTGGCCCGGATGACCGGTCGGAGTTCCCTGCGCATCGTCCTCACCGAAATCGCGCCCAACATGATGTCCTACCTGCTCCTGGTCTTCATCCTCCAGTTCGGCGGCGCCGTCCTCAACGCGGCGACGCTGGACTTCATCGGCCTGGGGCCGACAAAGGGGATGTCCCTGGGCCTGATTATGAACAACGCCGTCCTCTGGGCCGCCCTGCAACTGGGCATGTGGTGGTGGCTGCTCCCGTCCGGCGCGGCTATCGCGGCCATCGTCGGGGCCCTCTACATCACCAACGTCGGCCTGGACGAGATTTTCAACCCCAAACTGCGGGAGATGTGAACCGATGCTCCAGGTGGAAAACCTCACTGTCTACTACAAGACCATCCGGGGATATGTCCACGCCCTGGAGGGGGCAACCTTCACCATCGCCGACGGCGAAATTATGGGACTGGCGGGCGAATCCGGCTGCGGGAAGACCACCCTGGGCCACAGCCTCATCTACCTGCGCCCCCCGATGAATTACATTGGGGGACGGGTGGTCCTGGACGGGCAGGAACTCCCCATCTGGGATATGGAGAAAATGCAGGAGTTCCGCTACCGGCACATCTCCCTCATCCCCCAGTACGCGATGAATGCGCTGAACCCGACGCGGAAAATCGGGCGGATGATCGCCGAACTCCTGGAAAGCCGGGGGATGAATTACGATGAGGTTCTGCCGGAATTGAAACGACGGCTGGACCTGGTCCAGTTGTCCCACGATGTGTTGAAGATGTACCCGATAGAGTTATCGGGAGGGATGAAACAGCGGACGGTAATGGTGGTCTCCACATTGCTGAACCCCTCCCTGCTGATCGCAGACGAAATCACCTCGGCGCTGGACGTGTCCACGCAGAAGGCGGTCTGCGAGATGCTGGTGGAGTTCCGGGACCGGGGTTTCGTCAAGAGCACCATCATCATCACCCACGACATCTCCATCCTCTACCAGATTGCCGATTCCATCCTGGTGATGTACGCCGGTCAACTTTCGGAGAAGGCGCCGACGGAGACCATCTTCCAGGATGCCCGCCACCCGTACACCCGGATGCTCATCGGCTCCCTTCCCAAAGTCGGCGTGCGCTACCAGGAGGAGCGACTGCTGGGGATTCCCGGCTCCCCTCCCCAACTGCTGAATCCCCCGGAGGGGTGCCGGTTCCGGGACCGGTGCCCCGTCGCCTTTGACCGCTGTACGGAAGTCCCCCCGTTCCGGGAAATCTCGCCCGGGCACTCCGTGGCCTGCTGGAGGGCGTTCTGACATGCTGAGTCTGGAAAGGGTCACCAAAGTCTATCGGCTCGGCGCGTTCGGACTGCAGAAACTGATCGCGGTCCGGGACGTCAGTTTTGAAATCGGCGAGCGGGAGATTGTCTCCCTGATCGGCGAAAGCGGGAGCGGGAAGAGCACCATCGGGAAACTGATTCTCCGCCTGACCCCCATCACCTCCGGGACGATTCGCTTTGAGGGGACGGACGTCTCCACGCTGAGCGGGCCGTCCCTGAAGGAGTACTACCGGAGGGTTCAGGGGGTCTTTCAGGACCCCTTCGCGTCCTTCAACCCCATCTTCAAGGCCGACCGGGTGTTCCGAATGGTGCGGGACGAGTTCTATCCCCAGGTGGGGATGCGGGAGTGGAACGAGAAGGTGGAGGGCGCGCTGCGGGCGGTGGGCCTGAACCCCCCGGACGTGCTGAACAAGTTCCCCCACCAACTGAGCGGCGGGCAACTGCAGCGCTTCCTGGTGGCCCGCGCGCTGCTCCTGGACATCCGGTTGCTGATCGCCGACGAGATTATCAGCATGCTGGACGCCTCCACCCGGGTGGACGTCCTGAACCTGCTGGCGGACCTGAAGGCCCGGGGCCTTTCCATCCTCTTCATCACCCACGACCTGTCGCTGGGCTACTACATCAGCGACCGGGCTGTGATTCTCTACCGGGGCCGCATCGCCGAAATGGGACCGACGGAGAAGGTCTACCACCGTCCGCTCCACCCCTATACGGAGATGCTGATGGAGTCGGTCCCCCGCCTGGACCGGAAGTGGGAGGAGGAGGTCCGCATGGAGCGGGAAGGGGGCCTGGCGGGCCCTACAGGGGACGGCTGCGTCTACGCCGCCCGCTGCCCGAAGGTCATGGACATCTGCACCCGGGAGGAGCCGGAATTGAAGGAAGCGGAGGCCGGTCACTTTGTGGCCTGCTGGGCAAAGTAGGGCAACTGCTGGCAGTTGCCCCACATCTGTACGGAGGTGCGAATGATCCAGGCCGTTGGCCCTGCCCTGCCCAACATCCCCTGGGAGGACCGACCCCCCGGCTGCAGCGACGTCGTCTGGCGCTACAGCCGAAACCCCATCATCACCCGGGACGCCGTCCCCGGGGCCAACAGTATCTTCAACAGCGCGGTGGTGCCCTTCAACGGGGCCTTCGCCGGGGTCTTCCGCTGCGATACCACCGCGCGGGATATGCAGATTCACGCCGGTTTCAGCGACGACGGCATCCGCTGGCGGATAGAGCCGCAGCGCATCCAGTTCGTCTGCGACGACCCGGAAATCGGGCAGTTCGTCTACGGCTACGACCCGCGCGTCTGCTGGATTGAGGACCGCTACTGGGTCACCTGGTGCAACGGGTACTACGGCCCCACCATCGGCGTGGCCTACACGTACGACTTCCGGACGTTCTACCAGTTGGAGAACGCGTTTCTGCCCTACAATCGCAACGGCGTCCTCTTCCCGCGCCGGATCAACGGGAAGTACGCCATGCTGAGCCGCCCCAGCGACCGGGGCCACACCCCCTTCGGCGACATCTTCTACAGCGAGAGCCCGGATATGATTCACTGGGGCCACCACCGGTTCGTGATGGCCCCGGTGGGCGGGTGGCAGTCCACCAAAGTCGGCGCCGGCCCCACGCCCATTGAGACCCCCGAGGGCTGGCTTCTCATCTACCACGGCGTCCTGACTTCCTGCAACGGCTTCGTCTACAGTTTCGGCGCGGCGCTGCTGGACCTGGAGAAGCCCTGGAAGGTCATCTACCGGACCCGTCCCTATCTCCTGAACCCCCGGGAGTACTACGAGTGCGTGGGGGATGTGCCCAATGTGGTCTTTCCCTGCGCGGCGCTGGTGGACCCGCCGACGGGCCGCATGGCTATCTACTACGGCGGCGCGGACACGGTCACCTGCCTGGCGTTCGCATATCTGCACGAGGTGGTGGAGTTTGTGAGGGGCCATTCGTTGTAAAACGTGAAACGTGAAACGTAAAACGTGAAACGTAAAACGTAAAACGTGAAACGTGAAACGTGAATGTC
>JAPYWT010000014.1 GCA_028276215.1 Thermoflexus sp.
GGGCGGCGAATGCCGCCCGCCCCGCCCCGAATCCGCCGGCATCTATGCCCCAAACTTGGTCAGCCGGCCCGCGCAGGCCATCGCCAGCGGCATCAGGTCCACGTGGCGGATGTGCCCCAGGCCCCCTCGCATACAGGCCCGCTCGCCGAACTGCGTCACGTCGTCCGGGCAGATGTAGCGGGACCACAGGAGCACGGGGAGTTCGTGCCAGGAGTGGGCCTTCCAGAGGGCCGGCGTGGCGTGGTCGCCGGTGATGATGACCACGTCGGGTCCCAGCGCCAGAATGTCCGGGAGCACCCGGTCCACATGCTCAATCACTTCCACCTTGCGCTGGAAGTCGCCGTCCTCCCCGGCGCTGTCGGTCTTCTTCACGTGGAAGAAGAAGAAATCGTACTCCGACCAGTGGGCCTTGAGGGTCTCCACCTCGTCCTCCAGCGTCTCGCCGGTGGGGAGGACGTCCATCCCGGCCAGTTTCGCCACGCCCCGGTACATCGGGTAGGTGGCGATGGCCGCGCAGCGCATCCGGTAGATGTCGGGCATTTTCGGCAGGCCGGGGTCTTTGGCCATGCCGCGCAGGTTGCAGCCGTTGGCGGGGTACTCGTCGGCCAGGAGTTGACGGGCCTGGGCCAGCCACTCGTTCAGGAGTTCGGCGGTGCGGGCCGCTTCGGGGCGGGTGGGGTAGACAGGGAGCGGCGGCTTGCCCACCTGCTGCGGGTCGGTCTCCGTGAGGCCGTCCTCCAGCCCCTCGCCTCGCAGGACCAGGACGAAGCGGTACTCCTTGACGGGTTCCACGAAGACCTCCACGCCGGGGAGTTGAATGGCGCGGAGTTTGGAGCAGAGGCGGGCGCTAACCTCGGTGGGGATGCGCCCGGCGCGCCGGTCGGTGATGACGCCGGTCTCCGGATCCAGCGTGCAGAAGTTGCCGCGCGCGGCGATGTCCTGGGGCTGGAGGTCAAACCCGATGCCCAGGGCCTCCAGAACGCCCCGACCGATCTCGTAGCGGAGGGGGTCATAGCCGAAGAGGGCCAGATGCGCCGGGCCGCTGCCGGGAGCGATGCCCGGAGCAATGGGGGTGCTCATCCCACAGATGGAGCGGGCCGCCAGCGCGTCCATGTTGGGTGTGTGGGCGGCTTCCAGTTCCGTCGGCCCGCCGGGGGTCATCGGCAGGCCGCCCAGGCCGTCCATCACCAGCAGCAGAATCTTGCTCCGGCTCTCTACCGTCAGTTCCCGAATCCGTTCTAAAGCGTCCATACCTTTCTCCTCGCAGTCCAATCTTCTTCGCTCATTGCCTGAAGGGGGATTTGTAAATAGCAGCCTCTAATCCTACCCCCAATCCCTATCCCTGTCAAGTGACATTTGGCTGAAGTTCGGGCGCGAGGTGGGACAGAAGGGCGGCAGGGTGCTTCCTCACCCTCCAGCGGCGCTTCGGGCGAGCGAAGTTTGGCCTTTTTCAGAGCGGGGGCAGGAAAATCTCCAAAACCCGCCTCCGGCGAGGCAAAAAGAACAAGAGGTATTTGACTTGACATTTCGGCAGAGTTCGGCTAAAATAACAGATGATGATCGTCTTATTCGCCAGAGAGGAGGGGGTACGATGAGCGAGAGGCGATGTGACTACTGCGGTGACCCCATAGAGGGGGAGCCCATCCGGCGGGGAGACCGGGTCTACTGCTCCGAGGCCTGCGCCTTTGAGGCCGCCCGCAGCAAGGACTGCGGCGGGCGCGGCGATTCCGTCACCTCGCCCCGGATTGTGGAACCGGAGAAGCGGTAGCGGTAACCGTATAATTTGCCACGAATTGCACGAATTTCACGAAAATAAACAGATTTCGTGTCCATTCGTGAGTCTCCTGCAAAAAGGTCATTTCACCGCCGAGACGCAGAGTACGCAGAGATTATACTTACGCAGAGATTATACTACTGATGTAGAACTCTGCGCTCTCGGCGTCTCTGCGGTGAGTTTTTGCAGTGAAGTCATTCGTGAAATTCGTGGCAGATTCCAAGCCCTGTAAATTTCACGTAAGGAGGGAGCAATGAAACTCGGAGACCGGATTCAATCGGCGGACTGGAAGGCCGAGAAGCACGTCCCTGTCATAGAGGGGCCTGATCAGGTGACGGCCAATCAGCCCTTCCAGGTGACGGTCAGCGTGGGCAAAGAGATTCCCCATCCCAACACCACCGAGCACCACATCCGCTGGATCGCCCTCTACTTCCAGCCGGAGGGGGACAAGTTCATCTACGAAATCGGCCGCTGCGATTTCACCGCCCACGGGGAGTCGGTCAAGGGGGCCAACCAGGGGCCGGCCTACACCCACCCGGTGGCCCTCTTCTCGGTCCAGGTGAACGCGCCGGGCACCCTGATCGCCACCTCCTACTGCAACATCCACGGGCTGTGGGAGAGCAGTAAGGAGATTGCCCTGGCCTGACCGGTCCGGATTCTGCTGCCGGAAAGACGACCGGCGCCGGGATCCCCCGGCGCCGGTCGTCCTTTTACGGCTCAAATATCGGCGGCATCCGGCGCTTGTGCTCGGAGCGGGCCATCATCCCGCGCACCTTCTCCACCGCCGCCGGGTCCAGCCCGGAGAGGTCCCCGGCCTCCATTGCCGCCAGAATCCGGTCCAGTTCCCGATACGTGATGCCCATCTCCCCCTCGTCGGTCTGACCGGGCCAGAGGCCGGCCGTGGGGGGACGGTCAATCACCTCCTGTGGGACCCCCAGTTCCCGGGCCAGTTGCCAGACCTGGGTCTTATAGAGGCCGCCCAGGGGCAGCAGGTCCACCCCGCCGTCCCCGTATTTGGTGTAGTACCCCACGGAAATCTCCGACTTGTTCCCCGAACCCAGCACCAGATAGTTGTGGGACTGCGCCAGATAGTAGAGGGTGATCATCCGCAGGCGGGGCTTGATGTTCGCCGGGGCCAGGGCGTTCTCCGTCGGGGGGAGGGCCGCCACCAGGGCGTCGTAAACAGGGGTCAGGTCTACGGTGACGGTGGGGATGCCGAAGGTTTCGGCCACCCGGCGGGCCAGGTGGACGTCATCCGGCTGAGAGTGGCAGGGCATCAGGGCGGCCAGCACCCGGTCGGTGCCCACGGCCCGCACGGCCAGCGCGGCCACGGTGGCGGAATCCACCCCGCCGCTCAGCCCGAAGACGAAGCCGTCGGCTCCGGCGCTCTCCAGATACCGCCGCAGCCAATGCGAGATACGGTCGGGAAGGGACATGGGGGGTCCTTACTACGTAAAACGTAAAACGTGAAACGTGAAACGTGAAGCGTGAAACGTGAAGCGTGAAGGGCTTCAGGTCAGGCTGGCAACGACCTCTATGCCGTTGAGGGCCATGCTGTAGAGAAAGACGCGGTGCAGGAGGTCGCCGTCATGGGGCAGCGCGCCCAGTTGGAGCGCCGTCTCCACCGGCATGTCGTAGGTCTGGACGCCGTCGGCGGGGACGACGACGCGGAAGTCCCGCAGGCCCTGGACGTTGGCCCGCAGCCGCAGGAACATCGCGGCCTGGTAGACGCACAGGTCGGTGCAGTCGCCCACCACGATGAAGGTGTTGACCGCCGGATGGCTATCCAGCCAGGGGACCAACTCGGTGCCGATGCTGGAACTGATGGACTTCTTGGGGATGACCACGAAGAGGTCGGAAAAGGGCAGGGCCCGGAGTTCGTCCACGGTCTCGCTCTCGGCGGTGCCCGCGACGCAGTGGGCCGGGAAGGCCCCGAACTCCACCGAGTCCGGGTCGTGGGTGTCCTGGGTCAGGAGGAAGTGACGGACGCCCAGGTCGTAGGCCCGTTGAAACAGGTGCACGACGTTGGGGACGATGCCGGCCACGCGCGGGCTGGCCAGCGGCCCGATGGTGCAGAAGCCCTTGATCAGGTCCACGGAGAGGATGGCGGTCCGGGTCGGCTCCCGGACGACCGACTCCAGGGGAACGGCGGGCAGTTCAGACTCCCAGCGGGTCAACCATTCCAGAAAGGCAGTGCTCTGCGGTTTCATAGCGCCCTCCAATCAGATCTCAGGAATGGGACGTGATTGAATGAGTATGAGTGATTACGCTGACGGCTAACACGGACTGATGCTCAACTTTGGCCAGGTAATCAACCGCCTCGCGGATCTGGCGCGCCGCGTCAATCAGAATGTCGGTATCCATGAGGATCAGATCGCTCACTTGATATGCTCCCATTCGCGATGGCGCAGATCCCGTACCCATGCAGTGCTATCTTGCATATCATCGCGATTTTGCCACATACCAATGAATGGCTCATCAGTCAGCAGGGTTCGTCTTGTTTTCTTGGCGACTTGGGGTGTCGGGTAACGAGTTTTCAGGAAAGCAATAAAATCTATGACTTGCTTTTGTGCCTCTGGGGGTAACGATGCGATTTCACGAACAACACTTGCACTTCTCATCTTTTCACCTCCCGCTCAGAAAAGCATTGCAGCCAACGGCCGGGTATCTTTTCTGAAGATGATGATACCACAAATCGGGTGGAACAGCAATATTTACTCCGGGGTAATCTGCCACTCTCCGATGTTCCAGAACGGGGCGCCCCGCCAGGGGCGCGGGCCGGAGAGGTCCGAACGCACCAGCCAGAGGTCCTCCCACCGGCACAGGGGCACCCACCAGGCCTCCCGTCGGGCCGTCTCCTGCACCTCTGACAGGAGGGCCGCACGCTCGTCGGGGTCGGGCGTGGAGGCCTGGGCCAGCAGCAGTCCGTCCAGCGTCTCATCGCAGACCCCGGCAGGGTTCTCGCCGCCCGGCCGGGCCTCCGCGCAAAGCCAGCGGGCATCGTCCGGGTCGGGGTAGCCGGAGGGCTGGCCCGCCCATTGGGCCATATCCCACGCCGCCGGGTCCTCCCACGGCCGCTCCAGGGTGACCGCCTCCACGCCGATGCCCAGTTCCCGCAGCGTCTGCGCCAGCGCGGCCTGAGCGGCCCCCCGTCTCGGCGGGGCGGCGTAGCGCAGGGTCAGGGTGATCCCTGCCCGATCCCGGATGCCGTCCCCGTCCGTATCCCGCCAGCCAGCCTCGTCCAGCATCCGGGCGGCCTCCCGGACGGAAGGGGACGCCGCCGGGGCCGGACTCTCCCAGCGGGTCCCGCTGTAAAGGCTCGTCGCCGGGACCGCCCGGCCTGCCGTCAGTGCCGCGCAGAGCGACTCCCGGTCCAGCGCTGTCGCCAGGGCCGCCCGCACGCGCGCCTCCTGAAGCGCCGGATGTCCCCGGCGCGGGTCCAGGTTGAAGAGCAGGGTCTCCACGTAGCCGGAAGGGGACACAATGAGCGCCGTCCCCTCCGGCGGTTCCCGCTGGGGCAGGCCGTCCGGGGCCAGAAAGGGGGAGACGTCGGCGTCGCCGAAGGCCATAACGGTCCAGCGGGCCCGGGCTTCCGGCTGGGCGAAGACCCGTACCCGCTGGATCGCCGGGCTTCCCCGCCAGTACCGGGGATTGGCGACGAAGACGAGGGCCCCGCCGTCCTCCCCGGCGAAGGTGTACGGTCCGTTGCCCACCGTCGGCGCGCGGTTCCACCCGTCCCCGTCGGCCTCCAGCGCGTGGCGAGGGAGGACGAAGGGAAAGAGCATCATCGGCCAGGGAGCAAAGGGACGGGTGAAGGTGACCTGGACGGTCCGGTTGTCCAGCGCGACGACGCTTTCCACCAGCGAGTCGTGGGGGAATACCCCCCGCGCGGCGGCCTGCTCGTGGGTGAAGACCAGGTCGTCGGCGGTGAGGGGCTGGCCGTCCGACCAGAAGAGGCCCTCCCGCAGGCGAACGGTCAGCACGCGGCCGTCGGCGGAGATGCCGCCGCTGGCGCGGGTGGGGACCCCGGCGGCCAGTTCGGGCCAGACTTCCAACCGGTCATCCACCCGCCACAGGCCGACCAGGAAGAGGTCCTGGAGCGCGCGGGCCGACCAGGAGCGGGCCTGCAGCGGGCTCAGGGTCTGGGGCCACTCCGGCAGCAGAATCCGCAGTTCCCGCGCGGGCGCCGGGGTAGGAACCGGCGTCAGGGCCGAGAGCGGGTCGCGGGCCGGCGGGGACGGCGTGACCGCCGCGCAGGCGGAAAGGAGCAGGGCGAACAGGAAGCAGGTCGCAGGTCGCATGGCGCAGGGAGCATGTCGCAGGGCGCAAGGAACGGCGCTACGCCCTGCTCTCCTGCCAATGCAGGGTGGTGGCAATCGCCCGTCGGATGTTTTCGGCCAGGGTGAGAAGACCGATCCCCAGGAGGGCCAGGACCGGTCGCCCGGTCAGCCCGCCCAGCATGATCAGGAAGAGGCGAGCATCCCGTTTGGCCGGGATGCCGTGTCCGAAGGGCGAGGGTTCCCGGAATGCTTCCTCGTAGCGGGCCTCGGAGTAGGAAATGGAAAGAGAGCCCGCCAGCGCCAGGAAACCCAGTGGCCACACCCACGGCTGTCCAAACGCGCGCCACAGGCCCATGGTGATCCCGCCGATGAGCAGAGTGTCGGCCCAGCGGTCCAGAACGGCGTCCAGCCAGGCGCCGTAGGGGGTGCTCATGTGCCGCAGGCGGGCCACTTCTCCGTCGCAGCCATCCAGGATGGAGGCCAACTGTGTCAACAGGGCTCCCATCACCACCGGAAGACCGGTCCCCGAGCAAAAGAGGAGGGCCGCCAGAACGCTCAGGCCGAAAACTCCAACGGTAATCTGATTGGGAGTCAGAGAGGTGTGACGCACCAACCAGCGGGAAATGGGCATAGAGAGCCGCCGGTTCAGCCCCCGTGCCACAATTCCGTCGCGCGATTTTCTCAGACGAGCGAGCAGAATTCCCCGCGCCCGCTCCAGGTCTTCCAGCGTATCCACGTCTATCCAGAACATGCCCTGACAGTCAAAGATGTGTAGGATATGTCCTTTTGCAATCCAGCGTCGTTTCACCTCGTTGAAGGTTCCGACCCCTTCTGCCAGGCACTCTTCAATGAAAGGGAAGATACGCTGGGAGCACAGGAAGAGGCCGGTATCCACGTATCGGAATGTGGTCAGATTCTTGCCCAGTGCCACCACATATCCCCTATGGCTCTGGGCTTTGGTGGCTTCCGCCACATCCACGAAACGGGGGTTGGAGTCAAAGACGCCGACGAAGTCGCCCCGGACTTTCAGGAAACCCTGCACACCCAAGGGATCAAACAGGTGATCGCCCATTGCGACCACGAAGCGGTTATCCTTGAGGTAGGGACGGGCCGCCAGGATGGAACTGGCATTTCCCTCAGACCAGCGGTTGTTGTGGACCACTGTCAGCGGCCATTGCTGGTCCAGCCGCTGGCGGCGGATCCAGTTCTCTATCTCTTCCCCCTGATACCCCACGACGATGACAAACTCGCTAACCCCAATTGCAGCCAGCGCACTGAGCACATGTTCCAGAAGCGTTTGCCCGCAGAGGTCTATCAGGACCTTTGGTTGTCCCTCTGGATGGTTCATACGGCTTCCTTCGCCTGCCGCCAAGATAACCGCCTGCATTGTTCACCTCCTCTCGCGTTTGTCAGCCCGAGGGAGTCTCTGCCCGAAGGTCTCTTACCTCGGCGCAAGCGCTATCAGTGCGCAGCGCGCCAGGGCGTATGTGGTCTGCCATCCCGTGGTCAGTGGTCTGTCGTCCGTCGTCTGTGGTCTGTCGTCCGTCGTCTGTGGTCTGTCGTCCGTCGTCTGTGGTCTATGCCCCAACCACTTTGACCAGGACCCGACGGCGGCGGGGGCCGTCAAATTCGGCCAGGAATACCCCCTGCCAGGAGCCCAGCACCAGCCGCCCCTCGCTCACGAATAGGGTCAACTGGCTGCCGACCAGCGAGGTCTTGATGTGGGCCGGCGCGTTTCCCTCCGCGTGCCGGAAGTCGGGTCGGTCCGGCACCAGGGTATCCAGCATGAGCCCCAGGTCGTGCCGGACGGTGGGGTCCCAGTTCTCGTTCAGGGTCAGGCCGGCGGTGGTGTGCGGGCAGAAGAGGTAGCAGAGCCCCTCCCGCACGCCGCTGCGCCGGATGACCTCCTGGACCTGCGGGGTAATGTCCCGAAACTCCTGCCGGGATTGAGTGGAGACTTCTATGGTATCCATTGGACCTGACGACTGACCACTGACCACTGACGGCTAACCACTGACGGCTAACGGCTAACGACTGACGGCTAACGGCTATCCTTTGATCACCGCCAGGGGGCGCAGGCGGGCGACTTTGCGGGCCAGCCCCGCGCCGTGGACCACTTCCACTACCTGGCTGACGTTCTTGTAGGCCGCCGGAGCCTCTTCCGCCAGCCCCTTGGTGCTCCCGGCCCGGATGACGATGCCCTGCTCCTCCAGTTCCCGCTTCAGGTCCGCGCCCCAGATTTTCTTCAGCGCCTGGGAACGGCTCATCACCCGTCCGGCCCCGTGACAGGTGGAGCCGAAGGAAATCTCCATAGCCCGGCCTGTCCCCACCAGGACATACGATTCGGTGCCCATAGAGCCGGGAACCAGGACCGGCTGGCCCACGTCCCGGTAGGCCTTCGGGACCTCCGGACGGCCCGGCCCGAAGGCGCGCGTGGCCCCCTTCCGGTGGACGCAGACCTTCACCCGCTTTCCGTCTATCTCGTGCTCCTCAAACTTGGCGATGTTGTGGGCGACGTCGTAGACCTGATAGAGGTCCCAGTTGCGGACTTTGCCCTGGAGGACGTCCCGGAAGGCCTCCCGGACGCCCATGGCCAGGACCTGGCGGTTGACGAAGGCGTAGTTGACCGCGCAGGCCATCGCGCCGTAGTAGGCCTTGCCCTCCGGGGAGTCAACCGGCGCGCAGACCAGTTCCCGGTCGGGGATGGTGATGCCGTACTTCTGGACGGCGGTCTGGAGGCTCTTGACGTAGTCGTCGCAAATCTGGTGGCCGAAGCCGCGGGAGCCGCAGTGAATCTGGACGACGATCTGGTTCTCCCGCAGGCCGAAGGCCTTCGCCACTTCGGGGTCGTAGATTTCTTCCACGACGTCAATCTCCAGGAAGTGGTTGCCGGCGCCCAGGGAGCCGATCTGGTCGCCGCCCCGCTCCCGGGCCCGCGCGCTCACTTTGCTGGGGTCGGCGCCGGGGAGGCGTCCCTCCTCCTCGGTGTGGGCCAGGTCTTCCTCCCGCGCCTGGCCCCGCTTCAGTGCCCACCGGGCCCCCTCCACCACCAGTTCGTCCAGTTCGCGCGGGGAGATGCGGATGCGTCCGGGCTCGCCCACGCCGCTGGGGCAGGCCCGGTAGAGGGCATTGGTCAGGTCCCGCAGGTACGGGGCCACCTCTTCCTGCTCCAGGTGCGATGCCAGCAGACGGACGCCGCAGTTGGAGATGACAAACCCGTTGGCGATGAAGTTGTGGTCCGGATGGGCGACGGTGAAGTCGTACACGTCGTCGTTGAAGTCCGGCAGGGGCTCTACAGCGGCCACGCGGGCCCAGACCATGCCGCTCTCTCCCAGGCCGGCCGTCGCCTCCTGCCGGTAGGCCTCAAAGTCCAGGAAGGTGACGGCGACCCGCGGGGCCGTCTTTCGCCCCTCGTAGAGGGAGCGCTCCAGGAAGCGGCGGTTCACGGGCCCTTCCAGGCGCGCGTAAATCTCCGACGGGGCGACACCTGCGGCGTACATCGCCGCGGCCGTCTCCGCCACCTCTTCCCGTTCGGAGACGGCGCGGAGTTTCTCCTTCAGATACTGGACGGCGACCAGGGCCTCGCATCGGCGCTGGCGGTTGTACTCAAATCCCACCCGTCCCCAGAGGCGGATCAGGTTCTCCGGACGGGAGGAGAGGACCAGCCGGAGTCGGACGGAACGGGAACCGTCGGGGTTGGTCTGCTCCGTCCGCCCGGAGATGGTCAGGGTTGCCACTCCGAAATTCTCCAGGAGACGGGCGATGTCCTCCAGAAAGGCCCGTCCGCTTTCCACGAAGGCATCCCGCTTGTTGATGGAGAGGACGGGCGTGTAGAAGTTGGCCCCGTGGGCGTCGTAGGTGGCCGGGGCGGAGAGTTCGGCGCCGAAGAGGGCCGCCAGGAAGAGCCGTTGCTGCCAGCGGGGGGCGGCGAAGAGCCAGGAGGGGACCCCGAAGTCCTGCGCGGCCTTCGCTCCCACTGGCGCGCTCAGGGCGACCAGCAGGACGGCCAGCGCGCTGCTGACGACCTTGAAACTGTGCTCGTCCCTCTCAAACTCGTACTCGTCGTAGGGCGTGCGGATACGATGGTGGCGCCTTCGGGTGTAGACCGGGGAGGGGGTGAATCCCAGGGCGGCCACGTCGGCCCGGATGGCCTCCAGGTCCTCCGGCTGGCCGTAGAACCAGACGATGCCTTTGCCGGTCCCCCTGGTGAAGTAGAGGGTGCCGTCTCCGAAGAGGTAGCCCAGCAGCCGGAGCAGGTACGGCATCGCCGGGGAGTTCAGGCGGAGGGGGAGCAGTCCCCGGCGGCGCAGTTGGGCCCGAATCTGGGCCGGGGCATTGCCCCCTTCCTTGCCCAGCCCGCGCAGGACGCGCTCCACGTCGGTCTCGTCTACCAGGACCCGGTCCTCAGGCTCCTCGTATTCCACCCCCTCAAAGGGGTACAGGGCGACCGGGTCGCCGGGCTGGAGGGTCTCCAGCGGCCGCATCCCGCCGGGGGTCCAGAAGGGATGGTCGGCCGTGGCGACAATCTCGTCCCCCGTCTCCGTCTTGAGGCGGTAGACGGGGACGTGGGGCTTCCGGCGGAGGTAGAGGACAACAGGAGTGGAGGCCTCCCGTTCGGCGCGGAAGTCCTGGCAGCGGAGGCGGGCACGCTCCCACCCCTCCCGCATCCGGGCGATGGGGAGGGTGTAGCCGAACTCGTGGAGGACACGGCTATCCCCGGCAATACAGTTTATATCGTAGCCCACCCCTCCGGGGGAGATGACGCCGGTCCGGGCGTCCATTGCCGCGACGCCGCCGATGGGGAAGCCGTAGCCCTCGTGGAAGTCGGGCATAGCCATCGCGTACTTGAGGATGCCCGGCAGGGTCGCGGTGTTGATCAACTGCTCCACCGTCCGGTCGCGGAAGGCGGAATCCAGCATCTCCGCGCTGGCGAAGATGCGGGCCGGTACTCGCATATCCGGACGGGTCTCCTTCGGCAGTTCCCAGATGAACTTATCCACGCGACGGAAGTCTTTCTTCTCCACCATGATGCCACCTCCTGTTCACGTAGCGCAGGCCACGAATGTTCTTGTTATTCTATGGAACTTTGTCCGCCTGCATGCAGGCCTGGCGGCCTGCGCTACATAGGATCATTCCCGGTCCTCCAGCAGCAGGTCAGCCACTGTCCGGTTTCCGTGCGTGCGGGCCACCGGAGCGCGGGACATCAGTTTGCGCCCACTCCAGGCTACCAGCCCGGCCTGACAGGCCTCCTGTAATCGGGCTTGCAGGGATTGACCAATGGGGACGATACGCCCGACGGGCTTGCCGTGCACGGTGATGGTCACTGTGGCTCCGCCCTCTACCTGGCGGATGTAGGCGCTCAACTGCTCTTTTAACTCGCGAATGCCGACGGTCAGTTGGGACATGGCCACATCCTCCCTCACACATCAAACGTAATCGTCGTCTCCAGGCCCCGGTCAGTGGGGCGGATGGCCAGGCCGCTGAAGGTGGCGGCCTTGACGAACCGGCGAAATTCGCCCGGCCGGCCGCCCCGGGCTCTCCCCCGCAGATGGGTCGGGGTGACCTCCTCCAGGTCAAACACGGTGAAGACCACGCCGTCCCGCTCGTTCAGGTAGATGAGTTCCCCCAGCCAGGTGACCAGCAGGGTCTCGGCGTCCGGCGCGGTCAGGTCCAGCGCCACCTCTTTTTCGGGCTGGACGGTCTCCGGGTCGGCCATCAGCCAGGCCAGCCCGCGCGCGGCGTTGGCGAAGAGTTCGGCCAGGTCCTTCCCCCAGACGCGCAGCGCGGCATCGGCGGTGTGGGGGATTTCCTCAAATGATTCGTGATTCGTCATTCGTGATTCGTAATTCGTGATTCGTGATTCGTGATTCGTGCATTCGTGTATTCGTGCCCCATTCGTGTATGGCCCCCGCTGCCATTGGAAATGTAGGGCTCCTTCTACTTTACCATTTCTGGCATCAAATGTCAAGGAAGTTTCGCCCGACTCAAGCGTCGGGTTTATTCTGCAAAGCCCCTTCGGGCTGATAGACTGGAGGTCCTTGCTGAACCCGCCCGATGGTGAACCATTGGGATGAACCTTCGTGTTCCTTTGTGTCCTTCGTGGTTATCCGAAATCACCCTATCCCAGCCGGGGCTTGGCGATGATTTCCATCACCCGCAGGTCAAAGAACGCCTGAGCGTTGGCGGGTTTGAGGACCAGCGCGGTGTCGGCCCCCCGACCCGTCCCGGCGATGGCGATGCAGGGTTCCCCGACCCGAACCAGCCCGGCATCCGCCGCCATCAGCGCAATCTCTATGCAGACCTTCGTCCCTTCGCCGAAGTTGCGCAGGGTGAAGGCAATGATCTCATCGGTCAGGTAGGTGTTCAGTTTGCGGCGCACGGCCCGGTTGATGCCCCCGAAGGCGTGCTGACAGGTGAGGATGCGCCCGCCGCCCGCTTCTATCGCCGCGCGGTATTCGGGGAGCAGTTCCTGATCGTTCGGTGCCCGGAAGCCGGTGGAGTGGGTGACCACCACCACGTCGTGGCCCCGAAATACCTCCACAGCCTTCACGCCGGTTTCTCCAGTGGTGCTGGCGACGAGAACCGTCCGGATGCCCAGTTCGTCGGCCCGACGGCGGGCCGCCTCCAGCGTCGGGTCGGTGTTCTGGGGGCCGGGTTGGTCAAAGTAGAGGGTGGGAACAACAACCGCAGTCATCGGGACCTCCTGTTGGAAGAATCAGAAGAATCAGAAGAATCGGAAGAATCGGAAGAATCAGCGAATCAGCGATTGGCTGATCCTTCTTTATTTCTCCGAATTCTCTCCAGACGGCGAAGGATGACCCGCTCGTAGCCGTGGCCTTTGGGCCGAAACCAGTTCCCCTCCACCCCGTCCGGCAGGTACTGTTGCTCTACCCAGCCCTCGGGGTAGTCGTGGGGGTAGCGGTAGCCGGGGTGCTCGCCCATAGTCTGCCGGTAGTGCTCCCGCAGGGGGCCGTGGAACAGGTCGGACTTATCCCGCAGGTGAAGGGGGACGGGCCTGGGGCCGTGCTCCTCAATGTGGGCCAGCGCCTGCCAGTACGCGCCGACGGCGTTGGATTTGGGCGCCGTCGCCAGGTAGAGGGTCGCCAGGGCCAGGTGGTACTGGCCCTCGGGCAGCCCCACCCACTCAAAGGCCTGGGCACAGGCGTTGACCACCACGACGGCCTGCGGATCCGCCAGTCCCACGTCCTCCGCCGCCAGGATGTAGAGCCGCCGGAGGATGAACCGGGGGTCCTCCCCCGCCGCGACCATTTTCGCCAGCCAGTAGAGGGCCGCGTCCGGGTCGGAGCCCCGCACGGACTTGATGAAGGCGGAGATGGTGTCGTAGTGCTCGTCTCCGGCCCGGTCGTAGAGGAGCGCCCGCCGCTGGATGGAGTCCTCCGCCACCGCCAGGGTGATGTGGACGGTCCCCGTCTCGTCCGGCGGGGTGCTCTCCACCGCCAGTTCCAGGGCGTTCAGCGCGGCCCGGGCGTCCCCGCCCGCGATGCGGACCAGGTGGTCCATTGCCTCCGGGTCCACCCGGACGGCGCGGCGTCCGTACCCCCGCTCCGGGTCCGAAAGCGCCCGCTCTATCACCAGCCGAACCTCGTCGTCGGTGAGGGGCTTGAATTGGAAGACGCGGGAGCGGGAGAGGAGCGGCCCGACCACCTCAAAGTACGGGTTCTCGGTGGTGGAGCCGATGAGGGTGATGGTGCCGTCCTCTACGTGAGGGAGGAGGGCGTCCTGCTGGGCGCGGTTGAAGCGGTGGATTTCGTCAATCAGGAGGATGGTGCGCCGCCCGTACATCCCGCGCCGTTCCTTCGCTTCCTGGACGACGCGCCGGATGTCGGCCACACCCGCCATGACCGCGCTGAGAGTCTCAAAGTGGGAGCGGGTGGTGTTGGCGATAATCATCGCCAGCGAGGTCTTGCCGGTGCCGGGCGGGCCCCAGAAGATGAGGGAGGAGAAGAGACGGTCGGTCTCAATGGCGCGGCGCAGCAGACGGCCCTCGCCCAGGATGTGCTCCTGCCCGACAAATTCGTCCAGGGTCCGCGGGCGCATCCGCGCAGCCAGCGGTGCTTCTTCCCGTATGCGTTTCTGCCCGAAATGCTCAAAGAGGGTCATGGGCCGCCTCCGCAAGGGGTAACTATTCAGCCGATTGAAATCGTCCTTCCTGGGCACTTCGTGCCGGGTGTCGGCCTTCGCCGACACTCTGAGGTCGGCGAAGGC
>JAPYWT010000397.1 GCA_028276215.1 Thermoflexus sp.
CACGTCGTTCCACTGACGCTCGGAAACCTCGCCACCCATCCGGAACCAGGCCAGTTTGTTCAAGATGACGTCTTCGGGGGAACTCAGACAGAACTCCCGTCTGGATTCTTCCGCCAGCGTGTCCCGATGGGTTCGCCGGAACGCTTCCTGGTCGTATGGTCTCTCCCGAAGGACGAACACGTCCACCTTCACCATCGTCTCCAGGTGAATCAGGTTGAAGGACGAACGACGGCGAAGGGCCTCGTGAATCGCCTCTGGGTTGATGTAGTACTGCTCCTGGAGAAGGGCCACCAGCGGCTGGACATGCTCGGGCCGCAGGTCGGCCACCAGGTCTATGTCCATCGTTGCGCGGGGGACTCCGTATACAGAACTGGCCACTGAGCCTCCAATCTGGTAGGCCACCCCCAGTCGCTCCAGGGCATCCACGACCGGAATCAAGGCACTCAGGAGGTCAGACATCCCTCCTCCCGCCGGTCCAGATACCGGCGAACCCCCTCCGCCAGGCCCTGCCCGTACCAGTGGGCGATGAAGGCCAGCAGGACTTCCTTCTCACTGGCTGCGGGCATGGCCCGCCGGAGAGCACGCCGGGCCAGCCACATGGAAGTCCGGCTCAGCGAGCGGGTCAGGCGGAAATGCTGAGCAGGACATGCCCGCCGCAACATCTCTATCTGGACCCTGGCGACCTCGGGTGGGGTATCTGATAAGGACGCCACTCCACTGTGCTCCGTGGCTCGCTGCAAACGGGCCTTACTCCCGCACGCTCAGATAGGTCACCAGTCGCTCCACCCGGCCCGTCTCGGCGACGCGGAGCATGTCCCGGTAGACGGACTCTATCTCCGACGGCTTGATGTCCCGACCGCCCAGGCCGAAGACGTAGTCGGCGATGGGGATGTGGACGCCGTGGATGGCCAGCGCGGCCGTCAGTTCCAGGAAGAGCGGGCCGGCATTGTTCATAGAGCCGAAGGCGATGGACCGGTCCATCACGGCCACGGCCTTCAGGTGGCGCAGCGCGTCGGTCAGTTCCTTCGCCGGGAAGGGCCGGAAGACGCGCGGCTTCAGCAGGCCCACCTTCAGGCCCTGGGCGCGCAGGTTGTCCACCACCACTTTCGCCGTCCCGGCGGTGGAGTTGGTGACGACCACCGCGACGTCGGCGTCCTCCAGGCGGTAGGTCTCAAAGAGGCCGTAGTTGCGGCCGAACTTGCGGTTAAACTCGTCGGCTACCTCCAGGATGACCCGCCGGGCGTGCTCCATCGCCTCCACCTGCTGCCGCTTGTGCTCGTAGTAGTAGTCGTAGAAGTCCAGCGGCCCGTAGGTCTTGGGGTTGTCCACATCCAGGATAGACCACTTCGGTCGGTAGGTGCCGACGAAGGCCCGGACGTCGGCGTCGTCGTAGACCTCCACCCGCTCCATCGCGTGGCTGGTGATGAAGCCGTCCTGGCAGACCGCGACGGGGAGCAGGACATCGGGGTGTTCGGCGATGCGGACGGCCTGGATGATGTTGTCGTAGGCCTCCTGACCGTTCTCAGAGAACAGGATGATCCAGCCGCTATCCCGCATCCCCATCACGTCGGAGTGGTCGCAGTGGATGTTGATGGGGCCGGAGAGGGCACGGTTCACCAGGCTCATCACGATAGGGCAACGGAGAGAGGCGGCGATGTAGACGACCTCCCACATCAGCGCCAGGCCGTTGGCGCTGGTCGCGGTCATCACCCGCGCCCCAGCCGCCGACGCGCCGACGCAGGCGCTCATCGCCGAATGCTCGCTCTCCACGCAGATGAAATCGGTCGTCACCTCCCCGTTCGCCACGTACTCGGCGAAGAACTCCACCGTCTCCGTCTGAGGGGTAATGGGGTAGGCGGCGACCACGTCGGGGTTAATCTGGCGCATCGCCGTAGCGACCGCCTGGTCTCCGGTAAGCGCTTCGTATTTGCTCATCGTTCTCCTCCTGCAGGATGAATCCGCGCTACTGGCCGGATAAATCCTGCGCTACTCCGCCTTGCCTTCTTCTATCATTCGGATGCACAGGCGGGGGTCGTCCCGCTTCAGGGCCTCGCCCGCCTGGCGGATCACTTTGGCGTTGACCGGGCAGACCGAGGCGCAGATGCCGCAGCCCTTGCAGTGCTCCAGGTCAAAGCCGACCATTTTCTCGTTCTCGGCGTCCACCATGATGCTGGAGTCGGGGCAGAAGAGCCAGCACTGGAAGCAGTGGATGCACTGGGCCTGGCCGAAGACGGGCCGGAAGGCCCGCCAGCCGCCGGTCTTGTACTCCACCGCGTTCCCGGCCTCCAGAATCAGGCCGCCAATGGGAATCTCACGCCATCCTTTCAACTGTGCCATGTCAGGTCTCCTTGCCACGTTTCTCACATCACGTTTCACTCATCACGTTTTACGTTTCACTCATCACGTTATCCGTGAAACGTAAAACGTGAAACGTGAAACGTAATCCGTTCATCCCTCCCGCAGTTCCTGGGCCGCGCGGCGCAGGACGCGGACGTTGGCCTCCACCACCGAGGGGGAGACCTTCTCGCCGAACCACTCCCGGACCTGATGCTCCAGCGCGTCCAGGTCAAAGAGGCCGGTGGCCCGGGCGAACGCTCCCAGCATCGGGGTGTTGGTGATTTCCCGCCCCATTTCCTCAATGGCGATGTGGCTGGCGTCCACGGTGAAGACTTTGCCGGTGCGAAAGCCGGTGATTTGCCGGACCTCCTCAGGGCTCATTGAGGTGTTGACGATGAGGATACCGTCTTCCTTCAGCCCTTCCGTCACCGGGACGGTGCCCAGGAGAGTGGGGTCCAGGACCAGGACGACGTCGGGGTTTTCAATCTGGGAGTGAATGGTGATGGGCCTGGAACTCAATCGGGTGAAGGAGCGGATCGGAGCGCCCATCCGCTCCGGTCCGAAGTCGGGGAAGGCCTGGAAGTACTGCCCGGCCCCCATGGCCGTTTCGGCCAGGAGTTTACCGGCGGTGACCACGCCCTGCCCTCCCCGGCCATGCCAGCGGATTTCCAGCATTTCTTTGCTCATCGTTCCTCCTGTGTGAAGAATGCGCGGGTGAGGGACACCGAACGGATATTATGCCACAAATTTTGATTTTCGCCAGTGCAGGATGTCAGGTTAGAGGGAGGACAAGTCGCAAGTCGCAGGTCGCAAGTCGCAGGTCGCAAGTCGCAAGTCGCAGGTCGCAGGTCGCAGGGGTTACCTCTGCCGGACAATCTGGAAACGGTCAAAGTCGCGAGCGATGACGGTCTCCGGGAAAATGGCCTGCGCCTCCTCCAGGACCTCCCAGTCCCGGTAGCGGCGGGAGATGTGGGTCA
>JAPYWT010000012.1 GCA_028276215.1 Thermoflexus sp.
GCGGCGAAGCCGCTGGGGGTGGGGTGAGGTTATGCGGCGACGTATTTCATCCCGCCCACCTGGCGCACCATCCCCTTCAGTTCCATCAGCGCCAGCGTGCTGGTGACCTGGGCCACCGGCAGGCCGACCGCGCGGGTCAGGTCGTCCACGTGGACGGGCTCCGCGCTCAGGTGGGCCAGAATCAGCGCCTCCGTCTCCGTCGTCGGCAGGGCCTGGCGGGCCTCCTTCTGCTCGGCGACCATCGTCAGGTTCAGTTCCTGCAGGATGTCGGCCGCGTCCAGCACCGGTTTGGCGCCGTCCTGGATGAGGCGGTTCGTGCCCGCGCACCCGGCGGAGAGAATGGAGCCGGGGACGGCGAAGACGTCCCGGCCCTGCTCGGCCGCGTAGTCGGCGGTGATGAGGGCGCCGCTATCCCGCCCCGCCTCCGTGATGACGACGCCCAGACTCAGCCCGCTGATGATGCGGTTGCGCGGGGGGAAGTTCCCCGGCTCCGGCTGAGTCCCCAGCGGGTATTCGCTGACCAGCGCGCCCTGGGCAGCGATGCGGCGGGCCAGTTCCCGGTGCTCCGGCGGATAGACCAGGTCAATCCCGCAGCCCAGGACGGCAATCGTGCGCCCGCCGGCCTCCAGCGCGGTCTGGTGGGCCACCGCGTCAACCCCCCGCGCCAGCCCGCTGACAATGGTCACCCCGCTCTGGGCCAGGACGGAGACCAGCCGCCGGGTGACCTCCCGCCCGTAGGTGCTGGCGCGGCGGGTGCCCACCACCGCCACCGCCCAGGCATCCTCCGGCTTCAGTTCCCCCCGGACGTAGAGAACGGGCGGCGGGTCGGGAATCTCCGCCAGGAGTTTCGGGTACCCTTCGTCCTCCCAGGTGAGGATGTGGGCGCCCACGGCCGCGACTCGCCGGACCTCCCGGTCCAGGTCCACCCGGGCGCGGGTCTCCAGCAGATTCTCCAGCGACCGCCGGTCCAGGCCGGCCCGGTACAGCGCGTCCGCGGGGGCGTGCCACGCCCGCTCCACATCCCCGAAGGCGTCTATCAGCATCCGCAGGCGGGCCGGGCCGATGCCCCGCACCAGGTTGAACCCGACGTAGTAGCGCTCCCTTCCGGCCATGGTTTCCTCACACCAAGACACAAAGACGCAAAGAAATATTTTTTATATATCTTTGTGCCTTTGTGTCTTTGTGTGATATTTATTCCAGCAGTCCCGGCAGGGGGACGATGACCATCCGGCGGGCGGTCAGGTCCAGTTCCCGCACCACATCCTCCACCGCCGGGATGAGGATTTCCCCGCGCGGCCCCCGGACGACGTAGACGTCGTTGGCGCCCGTATCCAGGACGTCCACGACCCGGCCCAGGAGTTCGCCCCCGTCGGTGAAGACCTCCACACCGACGACCTGGAAGTAGTAGTACTCCCCTTCTTCCAGCGGGACGGCGTCCTCCAGGGGAATCTGGACCAGGAGCCCTCGCAGGGTTTCGGCGGTATTGCGGTCGTCGCAGCCGGCCAGTTTGATGAGCGCGGCGCCCTGGTGGAACCGGACCGTCTCCACCGGGTAGGGCCTGGCCTGTGGGCCCAGGTAGAAGACGCGGTGGAGCCGGAGCCGCTCCGGGTAACCGGTGAGGATTTCCATCCGCATTTCGCCCCGGACGCCGTGGGGGCGGAGGATGCGGCCGACGGTCAAGAAGCGGGGCTCAGTCGGCCGAGGCGGCGGCCCTGAGCCCCGCGTGGTTTCGGGCTCCCCCCTGGGTGGGTGGAGACGTCGGCGCTCAGACGATTTCCAGGGTGACCCGCTTCCCTTGCTTGGCGGCGAGCACACGAACGAGGGTGCGAATCGCATTGGCGGTTCGCCCGTCTTTCCCGATGATGCGCCCCATATCCTCGGGGGCGACCCGCAGTTCCAGGACGAGCGCGGCCTCGCCTTCTATCTCGGAGACCTGTACCTGGTGCGGTTTGTCGGCCAGCGCTTTGGCGATATACTCAACCAGGTCTTTCATTGCGGACATGATGGACCTCCATGACGATGGTGGATGGGCGGTTGCTGTGGGTGAGGTTCCAGGTGGGAACAGGTCTCTCTGCTTTTCCCCCTTTCCCTCGGCTATCATTCGGGCGTGGAAGCCTCTCCGCCGCGGTCCGCCGGCCCGGATAGCCGGAGCGAGGCCGTGCCCTTGAGGAACGACGCGGTCAGGCGGCCGCCTCCGCGACCAGTGCTTCCAGGGGCTCTCCCGCTTTCAGCCGGGCGAACCGGGCCAGCGTCCCGCTTTTCTCCAGCAGGCGGGCGACGGCCTCCGTGGGCTGAGCGCCAACGCTCAGCCAGTATAGCGCCCGGTCCTCCTGAATCTGGACCGTTTCCGGCTCCGTGCGGGGGTTGTAGAAGCCAATGGCTTCAATGTACGCCCCGTCCCGGGGAGACCGGGATTCGGTCACCACGATGCGGTAACTGGGTTGCTTCTTGGCACCTACGCGCCGCAAACGGATTTTAACCATTGTCCTCCTTGAGTTTGTGGGGTTCTGCTAAACTGAAATACCCGTCTTACCCTTGCTTCCCATTCAATGGGACACGGATGGACACGGATAATACGGATTTTCGTAATTACCTACCACAAAGGGCACAAAGGATGCACAAAGGACAGGGAATAAAATCCTTTGTGCCCTTTTTGGAGACTTCGTGTCCTTCGTGGTTTTTACAGAACGGCCCTCCGGTAGGCAGTTACGGATTTTCACGGATTTTTATCCTTGTTGATCCGTGAAATCCGTGTGTATCCGTGTCCTGATTTCAAACCGTCAGGTGACCAGGTGCGGTTCCACTGTGCGCTCTGCATACAAACATACATCACCCTTTCTATTTTGTCAAATCGGGGGGCATATCTCCATTTCGTTTGCAGGACAACTGCGAGCAGTTGTCCTGCAAAACCTTTCACCCTCCAAACATTCGCGTCAGGCCGGAGAGGAGACCCCGCCCCCGGCTCATCTGCTTCAGCATCCGCTGCATCTGGCGGTACTGACCGATCAGGGCGTTCACTTCCTGAACGGTCGTCCCGCTCCCCCGGGCGATGCGCCGCTTCCGGCTGGCGTTCAGGATGCGCGGGTTGCGCCGCTCCTCCGGGGTCATGGAGAGGATGATGGCCTCTACCCGCTTCAACTGACGCTCCGCCTCCTTCGGGTCCACCGTGCCTGCTATTTTCCCCATCCCCGGCATCATCTCCAGAATCTGCGTCACCGGCCCCATCTTGCGCACCTGGCGCAGTTGCTCCAGGAAGTCCTCCAGGTCAAACTCTGCCTCCTGGATTTTCTCCGCCATCCGGCGGGCCTGCTCGGCGTCAAAGGCCGCCTCTGCCCGCTCAATCAGCGTCAGCACGTCCCCCATCCCCAGGATGCGGGAGGCCAGCCGCTCCGGATGGAAGACTTCCAGCGCATCGGCCTTCTCGCCTGTCCCCAGGAACTTGATGGGGACGCCGGTGACCGCCCGCATGCTGATGGCCGCCCCGCCGCGCGCGTCGCCGTCTATCTTGGTCAGGATCAGGCCGGTGAGGCCCAGCCGCTGGTGGAACCCTCCGGCGATGTTTACCGCCTCCTGCCCGGTCATCGCGTCGGCGACCAGCAGAATCTCCACCGGACGGACCTGCCGGGCGATGGCCTCCAGTTCCCGCATCATCTCCTCGTCTATCTGGAGACGACCGGCGGTATCCAGGATGACCACGTCGTAGCCCCGGCGGCGGGCCTCCTGCACGCCCCGGGCGCAGATGGACGGCGGGTCCGGCTCCACCCCTTCGCTGTAGACCGGGAGCCCCAGTTGGCGGCCCAGCACCTCCAGTTGGGTCACCGCCGCCGGACGGTAGGTATCGGCGGCGACCATCAGCGGCAAATGCCCCCGCTCCTTTAGATAACGGGCCAGTTTGGCCACCGTCGTCGTCTTGCCCGAACCCTGGAGGCCGACGGCCATAATCACGTAGGGCGCCGGCCCCTTCAGTTCCAGCCGTCCCGGCTCCCCCAGCGTGGCGACCAGTTCCTCGTAGACGATTTTGATGACCTGCTGGGCCGGGCTGAGCGCCTGGCTCACCTCCGCGCCGATGGCGCGCTCCCGCACGCGGGCGATGAAGTCCCGCACCACTTTGTAGTGGACGTCCGCTTCCAGCAGGGCCAGGCGGATTTCCCGCATCACCTCGTCCACGTCCGCCTCGCGCAGGACGCCCCGTTTGCGCAGTCGCCCGAAGATGGCCTGGAGCCGGTCGCTCAGGTTCTCAAACATCCGGTTTGCCCTCCGTTGATGGCGGCATTATAATGGAACAGCATCTTTTCGTCAAGCGAACCATGTAGGACAACTGCGAGCAGTTGTCCTACGGTTTTGGGACACACCCCACTGAGGTTCAGACATGAGTTGGAGCGCAGCGGGTTCCAGGGGACTCCCGCCGCCCAGGGATGGGCCGATGCCACCCGGCAGGGCCGCCGGATGGCCGCGTCGCCGCCGGGGGGCGATGCAGGCGGGCGATGAATTCGTCCGGGACGGCCTCGGGGCCCACGGCCGCTATCTCCACGCTGGAGGAACTATTGAGCACCCAGCCGGAGAGGCCCAGGCGGGTCGCCAGGTTGTAGACGAAGGGGCGGAATCCCACGCCCTGGACGATGCCGGTGATGTGGATGCGTCGGGAGACCACGGGGCCGTTATTTGCGCCGTCCATTTCGGACCACCTGAGTCAGGGCCAGGAGAGCCGCCAGCGCGGCGGCCACCAGGCCGGGGTTGGTTTTCAGGAACGCGGCCGCGTCCCCCAGCGGGGCGAGGGCCGCCGGAGGGCCTGGGGTCGGCGATGGGGTCGCGGTCGGCGACGGGGTCGCCGTCGGGGTGGCGGTGGGCGTCGCGGTGGGCGTCGGCGAGGCCGTCGGCGTCGGGGAGGGGGTGGCGGTGGGGGATGGGGTGGGGGTGGGGGTCGCCGTCGGCGTCGGCGGGAGAGGGGACGGCGTCGGCGAGGGGGACGGAACGGGGGAAGGGGTCGGCGTGGCCGACGGCACCGCCACCGACGCCGATGCCCGTCCGGCCCGGTACGCCCCGGCCAGTTCGCGGGTCAGGTTCAGGTAGAAGTCCCCGTACCCCGCGCCGGGCTCTATCTGCGTCCCCTCCATCCATTCGTTGAAACTGGTGATGATCACCCAGTCCGCCCCGCTTTCGGCCGCGCCCTGCCAGCAGCGGCGATAGTACTCTCCCCCGGCCCGGTCGCGGACGAAGGCGTCGGCGCGGCCGGTGGCCCGGTCGTCGTAGCCAGGCATCACTGTCGCCACCCAGAACCGCTCCACGCCAGCCTGCGCGCTCCAATCGCGCACCCGCCGTCCCCAGCGGACCAGCACCCCTTCCGGCGCCGGGTCCCAGGCGACGCTGTAGAGGTGGTTGCCGTCAAACACCCGCAGGTAGTCCAGGTTGGTCCCTTCGGCAATCCAGACCGTCTCCCCGTTCGGGTCCACTTCCTGCCGGATGGCCTGCCAGGTCTCCACGGAGTACCGGTCCTGCCGCCAGAAGAAGATAACGGGGCGGCCGTTCACCCGCAGGTAGGCGGGATGGGCGGCGTGGACGGTCCGCACGTGCCGGAGGGCGGCGACCACGTCCCCGGTGGAGTGGATGAAGGGATTGGTCAGTTCCAGGTCCACAGCGGCGTAGAGGCCATGCCGGGCGGCGATGTCCAGGAGGAGCGCGAAGTTGGTCTCGGTCTGGTTGTTGTCGGTCCAGGGGCCGTACCAGGACTGGACCAGGGCGTCAATCCCGGCCTGACGGGCCCAGAGGACGTGCCGCTCTATGGCCGCCGGGTCGGCGGAGACATAGGGTTGCGCCGGGCGGTCGGGGAGGGGTTTCTCCCAGGTCGCCATGTCGTACCAGGCGTAGTAGAAGGCCAGGACCAGGCGCTCACCGGAGGCACCCGCCGGGGGAGCACCCGGTCCGATGATGAGCAGTCCCAGCAGAAGCCAGTATCCCCATTTGCGCGACATCGTGGCGGGTATTCTACCATACAATGCGGGAGTTTGGAAGGCGCGAAAGGCACGAAAGGCGCGAAAGACGCGAAAAAGCGCGTCCTTCGTGGTTTCTCTTTTTTCTAACCTGTGGTACAATTTTCCCCTGATGATTCCCGACTCACACGTCCACACCCGTTTTTCCTTTGATAGCCAGGCTCCGCCGGAGGCCGTTTGCCAGGCGGCCATTGACCGGGGGATGCCGGAGATTGCCCTGACCGACCACGTGGACATGAACCCGCTGGACAACGGGTACGGCTACTTCCGGCCCGATGAACACTGGAGGGGCATTCAGGACTGCCGGGCCCGGCTGAACGGCCGGGTACGCGTCCACATCGGGCTGGAATGCGGCGAACCGCACCTCTTCCGTCAGGACCTGAGCGCCATCCTCTCCGCCCACCCCTACGACGTGGTCCTGGGCTCCATCCACTGGGTGGGCCGCCGCCCCGTGGAGACCGCCGGATTCTTTGACGGCCTGGATTTCCACGAGGGTATTGTCCTGTATCTGGACGAACTGGCCCGCCTGGCCGAAGAGGCCGACTACGACATCCTGGCCCATCCGGACATCGTCCGGCGGGCAATGTTCCACCGGTTCGGCTGGACGGAGGTGGACTGGACCCCCTACGAGGCCCCGATGCGGCGGGTGCTGCGGGCCGTGGCCGAACGGGGAAAGGCGCTGGAGGTGAACACTTCCTACCGGCGGCGCGGAATGGGGCCGCCCGGCCCGTCCGTTCAGGTCCTGCGCTGGTTCCGGGAGGAGGGGGGCCGGTTCGTCACCCTGGGCTCCGACGCCCATCGTCCGGAGGACGTCGGTGCGGATTTCGGGGAGGCGCTGGCCATGGTGCGGGCCGCCGGGTTTGAGGCCATCACCGTCTTCCGTCAACGGCGGCCATATGAGGTACGGTTCTGTAACCACTCGCCCGGGGTTCTGTAGCGCCGGCCGTCCGGCCGGTATTTGCGCCCGACGGTAAACCGTCGGGCTTATCCAGCGAAGCCCTGCGGGCTGATTGAGCCCCAACGGGGCTTTGCAACATCAGCCCGACGCTTCAGCGTCGGGCGAGAATTGGGAGGGAATGCCAATGCCTCAGGCAACAGCGCAACGTATAGAATTGGACCTGACCCTTGAACAGATTCTATCCATTGTCCGACAACTGGGGCCTCAGGAGCAGGAGGTCGTGCGGAAGGCCCTGGAGACACGCCCCTGGAGCCAGCGATTGGACGCGCTACTGGCCCGTGTGTGGGAGCGTGTTGCCAGTTACCCCATCAGCGAGGAAGAGATTAACGAAGAAGTAGAGCGGGTCAGGACTGCACGCTATGATCAGGGCGGTCATTGACACAAATCTGTTTGTCCGTGGCCTGCTCAAAGGTCCGGCTACTTTGCCGCTTATCCATGCGTGGAAAGAACAACGCTTCCGACTTGTGACCTCAGAGGAACTGCTTGCCGAGTTGTTTGAAGTGCTGGCCCGACCGAAATTCAGCCGTTATTTCACCAGGGAAGACGTGCGGGAATTGGGCAATTTGATCTATGAACAGGCGGAAGTCATAGAGCCAACGGTCAAGGTCACTCTCTGCAGAGACCCCAAGGACAACATATTCCTGAATGTAGCCATCACCGGAAAAGTCCCATACCTTGTTACCGAGGACAACGATCTCAAAGATGACCAGGGACTGAAAGAGCGGATGCAGAGGGAGTACGGCGTTCAGATTGTCGGTCTCTCAGAATTCCTCTCTATCCTGGCCTCAATTGAAAGGGGAGTCTAAAGTGGACCCACGCGCGCTCTTCCTGGGCCTCCTGCAGGGGGCCACCGAATTCCTGCCCGTCAGCAGTTCCGGGCACCTGGTCCTGATCCCCTGGCTGCTGGGCTGGCCCCTCCCCAGCCTGGCTTTTGATACTATGGTCCACTGGGGGACGCTGGTCGCCGTCATCGCCTACTTCTGGCGGGACTGGCTCGCCCTGCTCCGGGGGGCCTGGACGGGGTTGCGTACCCGCTCCCTGAGCGACCCCGCCGCCCGCCTGTTTCTTCTGCTTCTCGTCGGCACCATCCCCGGCGCCCTGGCGGGGGTCCTCCTGGAGGACTTCTTTGAGGGGATGTTCGCCCGACCCGCCGCAGCCGCCGGGTTCCTTCTCCTTACCGCCGCCATCCTGACCCTGGCCGAACTGGGGTGGGCACGGCGAACTTCGGGGCCCGCCCCCCGCGCCCTCCCGGCCATCTCCTGGGCCGACGCGCTGGCGGTGGGGCTGGCCCAGGCCGTCGCCATTCTCCCCGGCGTCTCCCGCTCCGGTGCCACCATCGCCGCCGGGCTGGGCCGGGGGCTGGAGCGGGAGGCCGCTGCCCGCTTCAGTTTCCTGCTCTCCGCCCCCATCATCCTGGGCGCGGGGGCCATGCAGTTATGGAAACTGGCCCAGGCCGGAACGCTTGCCGGAGAGGCCCCCCTGCTGGCCGCTGGCTTCCTGACCGCCCTGGCGTCCGGCCTTGCCGCCATCCATTTCCTGCTCGCCTACGTCCGGCGACGGCCCCTTTACCCCTTTGCCCTGTACTGCATCCTGCTGGGCATCGTGGGCCTGACCGTTGCCGCCCTGCGGGGGTAATCCTCACACAAAGACACAGAGACACAAAGGCACAAAGAGCAAACATTCGTGTTCCATTCGTGGATACTTGTGACATTCGTGGACGTGCCTCATTCGTGCAAATTCGTGTCCCATTCGTGGAAATTCGTGTTATTCGTGTTCCTATTCGTGGCGGCCTGCGCCCCCCAGCCGCTGACGGTCACCCCGGCGCCGGTCACCCTTCGCGTCGTCGTCTCCGACGCCTGTGAGCGGCCGGTCAGGGCGCTGGCCCTGGCCTACCACCGCCAGAAGCCCTGGGTGGCGATAGAGACCGACGTCCTCAACGACCACTTTGCCCTGGAGCGCCTGCAGGCCGGCGCGGCCGACGGAGCGGCCCTCATCTGGACCGACGAGGCTCCGCTGTGGACCCACCCCTTTGCCAGCGACGCGCTGGCGGTGGTCGTCCATCCCGCCGTGCCGGTGGAGGGCCTGACCCTGGCGGAGTTGCGGGAGGTCCTGCGGGGGCGCGTCGGCGAATGGCCCGACGGTACCCCCATCCAGGTGGTCAGCCGGGAGGAGGGGGCCGGCACCCACTCGTTGGTGAAAGCGGCCGTCCTGGGCCAGTGGGACCTCACGCTGACGGCGCGCGTTGTCCCCGACGATGCGAGCATGCTGGACCTGGTGGCTCAGACCCCCGGCGCCATCGGATACGTCCCCCTCAGCCGGGTGAACGGAGGCGTCCGCGTGCTGGCGCTGGAGGGACGGTCCCCCGCGCCCACGGCCGACTACCCGCTCTCCTACGCCTGCCGCTGGGCCGCGCGGGCCGAACCGACCGGCGCGCTGCGGGAGTGGATGCAGTGGACGGTCGGGCCGCAGGGCCAGGCAGTCGTTGACCAGTCCCTGCGCCCGCAATAAGCCAAAACCACGAAGGACACGAAGGAACACGAAGTTTTTTCGTGCCTTTCGTGCCTTTCGCGCCTTTCGCGGATATGAGACTGGCTCTGGTTCACGACTGGCTCAATCAGCGCGGGGGGGCCGAGGACGTCCTGGAGACCCTGGTAGAGACGTTCCCGGGGGCCCCCGTCTACACGTCCATCTACTGGCGGGACGGGATGCCCCCGGCCTACCGCTCCTGGGACATCCGCACCACCTGGATGAACCGCCTGCCGGGCATCTACCGTCACCACCAGCCCTACCTGCCCCTCTACCCGCTGGCCTTCGCCAGCCTGGACCTCTCCGGGTACGACGTCGTCCTGAGCAACAAATCCGGCTTCTGTCACGGGGTGCGGACCGGGCGGGCCGTCCACATCTGCTACTGCCTGACGCCGACCCGTTTCGTCTGGAACTTTGAGGACTACGCGGCGCGCGAGGGGCTCCCGGCACCCGTGCGGTGGGCGCTCCGGCCCCTCATCGCGGTCCTGCGCCGGTGGGACTGGCGGGCGGCTCAGCGGGTCACCCGGTTCATCGCCATCTCCCGCGAAGTCCAGGCCCGCATCCGCCGCTACTACGGCCGGGAGTCCGTCATCATCTACCCGCCGGTGGAGACCGACCGCTTTCGCCCCGCGCCCACGCACGACGACTATTACCTCATCGTCTCCCGACTGGTCCCGTACCGGCGGATTGACCTGGCGGTGGAGGCCTTCAGCCGGTTGGGCCTGCCGCTGGTCATCGCGGGGGACGGGCGGGACCGGCCCCGGCTGGAATCTATGGCCGGGCCGACGGTCACCTTCCTGGGGCGCGTGCCCGATTCCGCCCTGCCCGACCTCTTCGCCCGCTGCCGGGCCTACGTCCTACCCGGCGTGGAGGATTTCGGCATTGCGCCCGTGCAGGCCCAGGCCGCCGGGCGGCCCGTCATCGCCTTCGGCGCGGGCGGCGCGCTGGACACCGTCATCCCCGGCCGGACCGGCGTCTTCTTCCACGAACCGACGCCGGAGGCGCTGGCCCAGGCCGTCCGCGCCTTTGACCCGGAATCCGTGGACCCGCGGGACTGCGTCCGCAATGCGGCCCGCTTTGACCGGAGGGTGTTTGAGGAGCAAATCCTGGCTTTGGTTGGCACAGCCGCCACCTAAAGAGCACACCAGGGAGGCCTTCATATGCGCTGCCCAGAATAAGGAAGATGGCTCAGGTCGGTCGTTTCTGGATATTTTGACAGCGGCGGCCCGGGGCCGCCGCAAAATCAATCCCCCCGTTTTTTCACCGGTAGCAGGAGCGCCATGGCCTCCGGGACCAGCGGCAGCAGGTCCCCAGCGGCGACCCCGGCGGGGCCCAGCCGCCGCCGGGCCAGTTCGCCCGCCAGGCCGTGCAGGTAAGCCCCGGCGGCCGCCGCCTCAAAGGGGCCCAGCCCCTGGGCCCGCAGCGCCACAATGATCCCCGCCAGTACGTCCCCCGTTCCCCCCGTCGCCAGCGCGGGGTTGGCGAACGGCTCCAGCACCGTCCGCCCATCCGGCCCGGCGACGACGGTGAAGGCCCCCTTCAGGACCACCACGTGCCCCCATTCCCGCGCCTGCTGTCGGGCGACCGCCACCCGGTCGGCCTGCACGTCGGCGACCGAACATCCCATCAGCCGCGCCATCTCCCCCGGGTGGGGCGTCAGGACGGTGCCCGGGGGCAGGCGGGACGGCCACCCGTCCATCCGGGCCAGCAGGTTCAGCCCGTCGGCGTCCACCACCAGCGGCGGGAGCGGGATGGGCTGGACGGTGGTCTCCCCGGTGCGCAGGAAGCCCACCGGACGGCGCTCCCGCCCCCGCAATAGCGCCGTCAGAAACTCCGCCGTCTCCTTCTCCTGGCCCAGCCCCGGGCCCAGGAGCATGGCGTCGTACCGCCCGGCCTGTTCCGCCAGGACTTCCACGGCGGGTTCCGCCAGGACGCCCAGTTCGTGGGGGAGGAGCAGGTAGGTGGCCTCGGAGAGGGTGGCGGCGACGGCGTTGTGGATGGAGGCGGGGAGGGCCACAGTCACCAGGCCGGCCCCGGTGCGGACGGCGGCGGCCCCCGCCAGCCGGGCCGCGCCGGTGTAGTTGGCCGACCCGGCGACGATGAGCGCCCGTCCGAAGGTCCCTTTGTGGGCATCGGGCGGGCGGGCCGGAAGCCAGCCGCGCACCATCTCCGGCGTCATCACTTCCAGGTCCACGTCGGCGGCCAGGGCGGGGTCGGTGCCGATGTCGGCGACGACCAGTTCCCCCAGCGCGGCCGCGCCGGGGAAGCGAAAATGGCCCACTTTGGGGCAGGCGAAGGTGACGGTCAGGTCGGCGGGGAGGGCGGCCTCGTCCAGCGCGCCGGTGTCAAAGTCCAGGCCGCTGGGGCCGTCCACCGCCACGACCAGGGGGCGGGCGTCGGGGGTAGGCTCCGGGATGCCGCCAATCCGCACCCATTCGGGCGGTCGGGGGGCGGCCCGCGTGCGCAGGACTTCGCCGACGGTCTGCAGGACCTGGGCAATGGTCCCCTTCAGGGGCGGGGTGGCGCCGGTGCCCAGCAGGGCGTCTATGAGGACGTCCGCACCGGCGGCCAGTTGCCGGAGCCCGCGCAGGTCCGGGTCGGCGTCGGCGGTGGTGCAGAAGACCCGCAGTTCCTGCAACCGGCGGAAGTTCTCGTCGCTCTGGGGGTCGCGCGGGCGGGTCAGATAGCAGGCCACTTCGGCCCCGGCCTGGGCCAGGTAGCGGGCGGCGACCAGCCCGTCGCCGCCGTTGTTGCCCGGGCCGACCAGGACCAGAATCCGCTTTTTCCGGACGTCCTGGCGGGCCATGAGCGCCCGGGCGACGGCCCGTCCGGCCCGCTCCATCATCTCCGCGTAGGTGTGGCCGGCGGCGTCGGAGGCGGCCTCAATGGCCCGCATCTGGGCAACGGTGACGACCTTCATAGAGCACCTCGGTATCTCACACAAAGACTCAAAGGCACGAAGAAATGAATAATTAAAAATTAACAATTAAAAAATTAACAATGACTTCGTGTTCCTTCGTGTCCTTCGTGGTTTATTTCTTCTTCAGGTAACTGCCCAGGATGTGCTTCAGGCCCACCCGTTCAAAGACGACGGTCACTTCTTCCTCGTCGCCCAGAGGGCGGACGGCGGTGACGATGCCCGGGCCGAAGGTCGGATGCTCCACCCATTCGCCGATGCGGTAGCGCGGGCTGTCAGCCTGCGCCATAGTGTGCTCCGCCTGCGCGGTGGGTTCCCAACTGCTCCGGGCTGAGGACTTCTTTCGCCGTTTACCTTCGGTCAGCGTTTCGGGAATGTCCGCCAGAAAACGGCTGGGGACGTTGGGCTCGTAGTCGCCCCGGCGGGCCCGGCGGAAGGCGTGGGTCAGGAAGAGCCGCTCCTTCGCCCGGGTCACCCCCACGTACATCAGCCGCCGCTCCTCGGCCAGCGCCTCCGGGTCGTCCAGGGAACGGAAGTGGGGGAGCAACCCCTCTTCCAGGCCGACGATGAAGACGACGGGGAACTCCAGCCCTTTGGCGCTGTGCAGGGTGAGCAGGGTGGGGGCGTTCACGCCGTCCGTCAGGTTGTCCACGTCGGAGACCAGGGCGACGTCGGCCAGGAAGTCGGTCAATGTGGCGTCCGCGTACTGGGTGGCGACCACGCGCAGTTCCTGGATGTTCTCCCAGCGATCCTCTCCCTCATCGGTCCCGTCCCGGATGTAGGCCTCGTAGCCCGTGTCGGCGATGATGCGGTTCAGCAGGTCGGCCGGGCGCGCGGGGGCAAGGGCAATCCACCCGCTCACCATACGGTGAAAGGCGGTCACGGCGGTGCGGGCGCGGCCGGAGAGGAGGGGAGGATGGTCCCGGTTTTCGGCGATTTCCTCTATCACCTGCCAGACGGGGACCCCCCGGGTGCGCGCGACGTCTTCCAGAAGTTGGGCGGTCTGGGCGCCGATGCCGCGCGGGGGGACGTTCAGGATGCGCAGGAGACTGGCGGAGTCGGCGGGGGTGTGGACGACCCGCAGGAAGGCCAGCAGGTCCTTGATCTCCCGGCGGGCGTAGAAGCGGGTGGCCCCCACCAGCCGGTAGGGGAGGCCGGCGCGGATGAAGGCCTCTTCCAGCGCGCGGGACTGGGCGTTGGTCCGGTACATCACCGCGCAGTCACCGGGGCGGGCCTCGCCCGTCAGGGTCAGGCGCGCGATGGTGTCCACGACGTACTGGGCCTCTTCTTCCGGGTCGTAGGCCTCGTGGATGACGATTTTGGGCCCGTGCCCCCGGTCGGTGAACAGTTTCTTGGGGGTCCGGTTGGGGTTGTGGCGGATGATGGCCTGGGCGACGTCCAGAATCGTCTGGGTGGAGCGGTAGTTCTGCTCCAGCAGGTAGGTGGCCAGGTCGGGGAAGTCTTCCCGCAGGCGGGAGATGTTGCGGTAGTCGGCGCCGCGCCAGCGGTAGATGGACTGGTCCTCGTCGGCGACGACGAAGAGGTTGCGGTGGCGGGCCGCCAGTCCTTTGAGGAGGACGTACTGGGCCATGTTGGTGTCCTGGAACTCGTCCACCAGGATGTGGTGATACCGCTCCTGGTAGCGGGCCAGGACCGACGGGGCTTCCCGGAAGAGGCGCACCGTCTCCATGAGCAGGTCGTCAAAATCCAGGCCGTTGTTGGCCCGCAGTCGTTGCTGGTACTGTTCGTACACCCGCCGGGCGACTTCTTCAAAGTACGAGGCGGGCTGGAACGATTCGGGCCCGATCAGTTCGTTCTTGGCTCTGGAGATGACGGCGTGGACGGCGGCAGGGGGGTAGCGCTTCTCGTCTATGTTCAGGTCTTTGAGGACCTGGCGGACGAGGGCGACCTGGTCGTCGGCGTCAAAGATGACGTAGTTGGGGGGGACGCCGATGAGGTCGCCGTCGCGGCGGAGGATGCGGGCACAGGTGGCGTGGAAGGTGCCCAGGGTCAGTTCGGCGGCGCGGGAGACGCCCAGTTGTCGCTCCAGGCGCTCCCGCATCTCCCGCGCGGCCTTGTTGGTGAAGGTGACGGCCATGATGCGCCAGGGGGGCACGTCCCGTTCCAGCACCAGCCAGGAGACGCGGTGGGTGAGGACGCGCGTTTTGCCGGAGCCGGGGCCGGCCAGGACCAGCACCGGCCCGTCGGGCGCGGTGACCGCTTTTTGCTGCTGAGGGTTGAGTCCTTTCAGAATGTCGTTCATTTTTTGAACCTCACACAAAGACACAAAGGCACAAAGATTTTTTTATTTTTCCTTTGTGTCTTTGTGTCTTCGTGTGATGTTTATTTCATAAATCTCACACAAAGGCACAAAGATTTTTTATTTTTCCTTTGTGTCTTTGTGTCTTCGTGTGATGCATATTTCACCCGGTCCGCGAGCGGAGGTATTCTTTGAGGTTGTGCCGGACGGCGAAGGCGGCGGCCTCGGCCCGGTTGGTCACGCCCAGTTTGCTCAGGATGCTGCTGACGTAGTTGCGGACGGTCCCTTCGCCCAGGTAGAGCGCGCGGGCGATTTCCCGGTTGGTCTTCCCTTCGGCGATGAGGGCCAGCACCCGCAGTTCCTGCTCGGTCAAATCGGCGAAGGCGGCGGCCTCGTCCATCCGCGCCGCTTCCCGCACTCGTTCCAGGACCCGCCGGGTGACGGAGGGGTCCAG
>JAPYWT010000398.1 GCA_028276215.1 Thermoflexus sp.
GACTGTCTGGCGGACGTCTCCGAGGTGGCCCTGCGGGAGCGCTTCGTCTACCTGTTCCGCAAGTACCGGCCCTACGCCGTCTTCACCTTTGACCCCTTCGGCCTGTACGAGGGGAACGTTGAATTTCACCATGGTCGGGCTGACCATCGCCGTCGCCCTCGGCTTCCTGGTCGGGCGGACTTCTCTTCTGCCCATTGACGTCCAGGGATTCATCCTTGTGGCGCTCATCGGCGTCCTGCTGGGCGGCTACCTGATTGTCATCTACGCCATGATGGGCAACGTGGTGGACTACGATGAGATGCTCACCGGGCGCCGCCGCGAGGCCATCTACTACGGCACGTTCTCCTTCGCCATCGGGCTGGGCACCTCTCTCGGCGCGCTGGTTCTCTCCCAGTTGCTTAAAATCTTCGGCTACACCCGCGAAAACCCGCTCGGCGTGCAGGTGGCCTTTCTGGTCATGGCGCTCTTCGTCCTGGCGGGCTTCCTGGTCTTCCAGAAGTACCGCCTGGGCGACACGCCCGAAGAGACGCGCCGCAATCTGGGCATGGAGGCGAAATGAACGAAAGTGTCCTGTGTGCGGGCGCGGCCCGACGCCGGATCACCCCGCCCAGGGGCATCTTCCTCATCGGCTACGGCGACCGCGCCAAAGGCAACGTCGGCGTCCACGACGACCTGACCGCTACCGCCCTCGTCCTGGACGACGGCGCGCAGCATCTGGCTCTGGTATCTCTGGACCTGCTGGCCATCAACGAGTTCATTGTGGACCGCATCCGCGCCCGCCTGGCCCCGACGGAGGTCCTGCTCTGCTGTTCCCATACCCACTCCGGCCCGATTGTCTACGCCGACGAGAAGTCCCCCCGCCGCAACCGGGAGTACATCGCCGCGCTGGAGGAGAACATCGTCGCCGCCGTCCGGGAGGCGGAGGAGGACCTGAGGCCGTCCCGTCTGGAATACGCCTGCGGCGAAGCGCCCGTCGGCATCAACCGCCGGGAGCGCAAACCCGACGGCCGCATAGAAATCGGGCGCAACCCCGAAGGCCCTCGGGACAGATCGGTGCAGGTGGTCAGCGTACTGGCGGAGGAGGACGGCTCCCGCATCGCCACCCTGGTCAATTACGCCTGCCACGGCACGGTGCTGGGGCCCGATAATCTCCTGGTCTCAGCCGACTGGATTGGCTTCATGCGCCAGGAGGTAGAGGCGCGCCTGGGCGGCCTGACCCTCTTCCTGCAGGGCGCGGCGGCGGACATCAACCCGGATATGTACTGGGAGGATGCCCACGCCTTTGAGCGGGCCGCCGAACAGGGGCGACAGGTGGCGCAGGCCGTGCTGGATGCGCTGACCGCCGGGTCTCAGTTGCTGCGCGGCACCCCGTTGCGCCTGGCCCGCACCGAGGTCTGGCTGCCGACCGTCGTCCGGGCCAAGACCCCCCGCCCGCCCCGGAGTTACCGCAGGCCCCTGCTGGCGCTGGCGCACCTGCCCGGCTTCATGGCCATCTTCGCCGACGTCCTGCTTGCCCGGCGGTACCCCTGGAAATCCCGCATTGAGGCCCGGGAGGGCTTCTGGTCCGTCCCAATGCGGATCAACGCTCTGCGGCTGGGCGACCTGGCGCTGGTCACCTATGCCGCCGAGACCTTCACCGAAATCGGCATGAAAGTGAAGGCCCTCTCCCCAGCCCGACACACCCTCTTCGCCAGCGTGACCGACGGGTGTGTCAGTTACCTGCCCACTGAGGAGGCCCACAGCGAGGGCGGCTATGAAGTGGAGATTGCCCCGCTGGCCTACCGGTATCCGGGCCCCTTCCAGCCCCTCTGCGAGCGGATTGCCCTGGAGGCCACCCGTTCTCTACTCCAAACCCTGTGGAGGTAACATGACCCTGACCACTGCCGCTACCGAAGCCCAGACCACCCTCAAACAGCGCCTGATGTACTCGCTGATGAGCCTGGGCGTCGCCACACCGGTGGAGACCGTTGTCGCCTTCGTCATGTACTTCATCGTGGACATCAAAAACCTGCCCGCGCCGTGGTTCGCCACGTTCTGGTTCTTCTACACCATCTACAACGCCCTGAACAACCCGGTCCTGGGCTTCGCTTCCGACCGGACCCGCTCCCGTTGGGGGCGCCGACGGCCCTACATTCTCTTCACCGGTCTGCCCTACGTGCTGACGTTTATCCTGATTTTCAGCACTCCCTTTGACGGGAAGGTCAACCCGGTCGCCCTGCTCATTTACTTCGGCATCGTCATCGTCATCTGGGAGGGCCTCTACACCGCTCTGGCGACGGGCTACTACGGCCTGCTGCCGGAGATGTTCGGCACGTACGAAGAACGGACCGACGTGGCCGCCCAGATGAACATCTTTCAGACGGTCGCCCTCATCCTGGCCTCGGTCGTGCCGCCCCTGCTCTGGAACACCATTGGCTGGGCAGGTATGGCCGTCGTCCTGGGCATCATCTCGCTGGTCCCCATCTACCTGACCTTCCGTTTCCTCTTTGAGCGGGAGGACCTGAAAACGGACACGGGGTTCCCGCTCCTGCCTGCCCTCCGGCACACATTCGTCAACCGCAGTTTTCTGACCGCGGCCGGGGCGCAGACCATGCGGTTCTTCGGGACGGGCACCCTGCAGGCGGGCGTCCCCTTCTACCTGAAGTACAGTTTGAAGGTCAGCGACGCGATGTTCAGCGTCATCTTCGGCGTCGCCTTCCTGGTCGCTATGCTCTCCCTCTACCCGTGGCGCAACTGGGTCGCCAACCGGTTCGGCACGCGCACCACGCTCATCCTGGCCAACGCCATAATGATTGCCGGGGTCATCCCGCTCAGTTTCAGCCCGTCGCTGACGTTCACGCTGGTCTCTGCCGCCATCATCGGCGTCGGGCTGGGCGGCCTGGTGCTGATGGGCGACGTCATCATCGCCGAGGTCGTGGACGAGGACGAAGTCCAGACCGGCCATCAGCGGGCCGGTATGTTCTTCGGCATGAGCAGTTTCCTCATCACCCTGAGCGGACTGCTGGTCTCCAGCATTTTCGGCATCATGATGCCCGCCTTCGGCTACGACACCCTGCTGGAAGTCCAGCCGCCGACGGTGGACATGGGCTTCCGCCTTTTCCTGAGCATCCCGACGACCGTCGGCTTCCTGCTGGCGATTCTCCTGCTCTGGCTCTATCCCCTGCACGGAGAACGGCTGCAGTCCGTCCGGGAGGCACTGAAGGTCAAACGAGCGAGGTGATGGCTTCCTCGCCCCTTCCCCGCCGCCCTCGGGCCGAAGGCCCTTCGGGCCGAGGCCTGCGGCGGCACCCCCTCCCCTCTCCTGGCCTTCAG
>JAPYWT010000401.1 GCA_028276215.1 Thermoflexus sp.
TACGGGCCCTGGAAGGGGCTCTACGAATCGGGCTTTCCCTATTCGGACAAGTTCCCGCCTGCGGCCCAAATCCCCCGCATCGGGATTACCCGCATCCACTACCCTACCCTCATCCTGGCCCTGCTGGCGGCGGTGCTGGCCTACATCCTGGTGCAGCGGACCCGCTGGGGGTTTGAGATTCGGGTGACGGGGGAGAACCCGGAGGCGGCCCGCTACGCTGGCATGGACTATCTCCGGACAGTGATGCTGGTGATGGCGCTCAGCGGCGCCCTGGCGGGTATGGCCGGGGTCGGGGAGGTGGCGGGCATCCACTACCGGCTCCGCTACCCCCAGGGCATCTCCCCCGGCTACGGGTTCACTGCCATCATCGTCGCCTGGCTGGCCCGGTTGAACCCGCTGGGGGTCATTCTGACCGCGCTGCTCATCGGCGGGCTGCTGGTGGGCGGGGACGCCATCCAGTTGGCGATGGGGCTCCCCTCCGCCACCGTCTATCTCTTTAACGGCATGATTCTCCTTTTCGTGCTGGGCGGTGATCTGTTCACCCGTTACCGGATACGGATGGAATTTCCCGGACGGGCGGCTGCTGCCCCGGTCCGGCTGGAGCGGGAGGAAGTCGGATGAGTATCTGGGCCTACATCTTCTCTGTGCTACAGGCGGCCATCCCCGCCGGTACCCCGTTGGTGTACGGTACCCTGGGAGAAGTGACGGCGGAGCGGTCCGGCGTGGTCAACCTGGGGGTGGAGGGCATGATGATTATGGGCGCGGTGACGGCCTTCGGCGTCGCCCAGGCCACGGGGAACGCCTTTCTGGCGATTGCTGCCGCCGCGCTGGTGGGTGGACTGTTCGCCCTGATCCACGCCTTCGCCAGCATCACCCTGCGGGTCAACCAGGTCGTCTCCGGCCTGGCGCTGACCATGCTGGGGCAGGGCATCAGCGGGATGGTGGGCAAGCGGTTCATCGGCGTGCCGCCCCGCGTTCAATTGAAGCCCATTCCCATCCCCGGCCTGAGCGACCTGCCCGTGCTGGGGCCCCTGCTCTTCCAGCACGACCTGCTGGTCTACATCGGTCTGCTGATGGTGCCCGTTCTCTGGTTCCTGTTCTACCGGACCCGCTGGGGGATCAACCTGCGGTCGGTGGGCGAAAGTCCCGCCACTGCCGACGCGATGGGGGTCAACGTCTTCCAGGTCCGCTACCTGGCGGTCTTCTTCGGCGGGCTGATGGCGGGGGTCGGCGGGGCCTACCTCTCCATCGTCTACGCCCCCGCCTGGATTGAGGGGATGACGGCGGGCATCGGCTGGATTGTCATCGCCCTGACCATCTTTGCCATGTGGGACCCGGTGCGGGGGCTTCTGGGGGCCTACCTCTTCGGCAGCGTGCGGGTGCTCCAGTACCGGCTGCAGGGGCTGGGCATCTCTCCGCCGCTCCTGAACATGCTCCCCTTCATCCTCACCATCCTGGTCCTGATGTTCAGCGCCGGAGAGGCGATGCGCAAGCGGCTGGGGGCTCCAGCGGCGCTGATGCAGCCGTACACCCGCGAGGAGCGGTAACATGTACATCCTGGTGGTGGACCTGGGAGGGACCCAAATTCGTGCCGCCCGCTGCACTCCCGACGGCCAGATGGAGGAGCGGGTGGCCATTCCCACGCTGGCCGCCCAGGGCCCGGAGGTCGTCCTGGACCGCATCCGGCAGGCCATCCGGATGGTCTGGCCGCAGGAGGGGCCGGTGACCGCTCTGGCCCTCTCCGCCCCGGGCCCGGTGGACGCCCATCGCGGCGTCGTCCGTTTTACCCCGAACATACCGGGCTGGAAAGACGTCCCTCTGCGGGACCTGATGGCGGAGTCCTTCGGCGTCCCCACCTTTCTGGCCAACGACGCCAATCTGGCCGCGCTGGGCGAGTTCCGCTTCGGCGCCGGGCAGGGGGTACGGGACCTGATCTATCTGACCATCAGCACGGGCATCGGCGGCGGGATCATTATTGACGGGCGTCTGTATGAGGGGGGACAGGGGCTGGGCGGCGAAGTCGGTCACATGGTGGTGGAGCCGAACGGCCCCCTGTGTGGCTGTGGGGGGTACGGTTGTCTGGAGGCCGTCGCTTCCGGCACCGCCATCGCCCGGGAGGCCCGGGCCGCGCTGGAACGGGGCGCGTCTTCCCTTCTGACCGGCATGGTGAGCAGTCCGGGGGAGGTCACCGCGCGGGAGGTCGCCGAGGCGGCGGCGCGGGGAGATGACCTCTCCCGGCGCATCTTCGCCCGGGCGGGCACCTACATCGGACTGGCGCTGGTCAGTTTGATGTACCTCTTCAACCCCGCCCTCTTCATCATCGGCGGGTCGGTGGCCAACGCGGGCGACCTCCTGTTTGACCCCATGCGGCAGACCATGCGGGAACGGTCCCAGCGCGTCTACTGGGAGAACACCCCGGTCGTCCCGGCGGCCCTGGGCGACGACGTCGTGCTCCTGGGGGCGCTGGCGCTGGCCCTGGAGCGGGTGTAGTGGGATTTCTGCTCCGCGCGCTGGACCGGCTCACTGAGGGCCCCCGTCGCCGGAAGTACGAAGCCCTGGCCCGCCAGATTGGGCGGCCGGAGATTTCGCCCGACGGCCGACGGGGGTTCATCGTCATCCAGATAGACGGCCTCTCCCACGACCACCTGCTGGAGGCCATGGACCGGGGGTACGTCCCGTATCTGCGGCGGCTGGTCCGGGAGGAGGGCTGGCACCTGACCCCCTGGTACTGCGGACTGCCCAGTACCACCCCCGCCGTCCAGGCGGCCATCCTCTTCGGCAACCGGGAGGACATCCCCGGCTTCCGCTGGTACGATAAACGGGAACGGGTGGCCTTCGTCGCCAAGCGGCCTGCCCAGGTCCAGGCCCTGCAGGAGCGGCTGAAGGCCGGACGGGTCGGCATTCTGGTGGGCGGCTCCAGTTACGTGAACATGTTTGACGGGGACGCCGACCTGGCCCTCTTCACCCTTGCCTCCGTCCATCCCCGTCTCTTTCTGGAGTCGGTGCGCGGCATCGGGCTCCTGCTCGTCTTCCTGCTCAGCCCGCTGCGGGTCCTGCGCGTCTTCTGGCTGACGGTCACCGGTTACCTGCGGGCACTGCTCTGGCGGCTGAACGCCGTCCTGCGCCGCCGTCCCGCCCGCTCCTACGGCCTGCTCTCCCCTCTCCTGGCCGCAGCCGTCAACGCCCTCTTCACCGAAGTCCAGACCTTCGGCATCATCCTGGACATCTACCGGGGCGTCCCGTCCATTTACGCCAACTACAATGCCTACGACGAGGTCGCTCACTGGTT
>JAPYWT010000402.1 GCA_028276215.1 Thermoflexus sp.
TGCAAAAACTCAACGCAGAGACGCCGAGAGCGCAGAGTTCTACATCAGTATAATCTCTGCGTACTCTGCGTCTCGGCGGTGAAATGACCTTTTTGCAGGAGACTCATCCTTCAGAGGCATGTCAATGAGCATGTTCTCGCGCCTTCAGTACTATTTAACCTCTATTCCAACAATCCTCGGGCAGGTGGAGAACTGGCCTGCTGTTTTCTTGCTCCTTTTGGGCAAACGGGTTGTTATTCGCCTCAGGAACGGATGCCGGTTCCGGGTGCGAAGTGTAATGGATGTCTGGATTATCAAAGAGACCTGCCTGGACCGCCAGTACGAACGGAACGGTACCCGGATAGAGGATGGATGGGTTGTTGTAGATATAGGGGCAGGCCTGGGCGACTTCGCCATTTTGATTGCCCGGGAGAATCCCCGGAGCCGCGTGTATGCCTATGAACCTTTTCCCGAATCCTACAACCTGTTTCATGAGAACATTGTCCTGAACGGTGTCCAAAATGTGTACGCGTTCCAGGCCGCCGTTGGGGCCAGACGCGAGACATTGAAACTGGTTACCAAAGGAGAAGCGGTCCAGTACACCACTACAAAAGGTGGGTGTTCAGAGAAGTTGGGGAGTCCCTCATTAGACGTGGAGGGGATGACTCTGGACGATGTCTTTGAAACGAACGGGATAGAGCGTTGTGACTTTTTGAAAATGGACTGCGAAGGATGCGAATTTGACGTGCTGCTCGGAGCATCCAGCGCCGCATTGGAGAGGATTTCCAGAATTTGTCTGGAATATCACGACGGTTTCACCGAGTACACCCTTGCCGACCTGATCAACCACCTTGAGCGGAACGGCTTCCAGACCAGAGTGACTCCCAATCCTGTTCACTCATACCTGGGTTTTCTCTACGCATACTGCATATAACAGATACCCTAACGGAGGTACTGTTGGAACCCCTGCCAGCCGACGCAGAAATTCCTGAGCCCACCCCGCCCCATGAGCGGGCGTCAGCGGCTCGCGCCTTCCTGCGGGACGTGGTGGAGAGCCTCGTCCTGGCCCTGCTGATCTACCTGGTCATCAACGCCCTCACCGGCCGCTTCTACGTCCGGGGCTCCAGTATGGAGCCCACCCTGCATAACGGCCAGTATCTGGTCGTCAGCAAAATCAGTTACCGGCTGAGCGAGCCCCGGCGGGGGGACATTGTGGTCTTCGTCTCCCCCAACGGGGCCGGAGAGGACTACATCAAGCGGATCATCGGCCTGCCAGGGGAACGGGTGGAGATCCGGGACGGCGCGGTCTGGATCAACGGGTACCGGCTGGACGAGCCGTATCTGAATTCGGGCATCCCGTACACCGGCGCCTGGAGTCTGGGGCCAGATGAGTACTTCGTCCTGGGGGATAACCGCGCCAATTCCAGCGATTCCCACGCCTGGGGGCCGCTGCCGCGAAAGAACATCATCGGCAAGGCCTGGCTCTGCTACTGGCCCCCGCAGTACTGGGGGGTGATTCCCCATTATTCCTTCCCGTCTACGGGCGGGGAGCAGGAGTAGAGGAGAACTGCTGGAGCGCAGGCGCCAGGCCTGTGGATGCAGAGGCTGAAAGCCGCGCCACAGGCTGAAAGCCTGCGCTACAGGCTGACAGCCTGCGCTACAGGCTGAAAGCCTGTGCTACAGGGGTTGCAGGAGGCAAAATGGACGAATTACCGCCGCTGCCGCTGGTGGATTTCCCGGCCGACGCGCTGGAGGAGATTATTCACTGGCTTACCCCGGAGCGGCTGGCCGCGCTGATAGATGCCACCGACCTGCGGGCCGACACGCCGGAGGCGAACATCCGCGCCCTGGCCGAAACCGCCGTCCGCCACCGCTGCGCTTCCGTCTGCGTGAACCCGGTGGAGGTGGACCTGTTGCCCCGACTGTTGGCGGGGACGGGGGTGAAGGAGTGCTACGTGGTGGATTTCCCGCTGGGCAAGTCCACCATCGCGATGAAGGCGTATCAGGCCGCCCGACTGGTCACCGAAAGCCGTGCGATTCGCCGGGAAGGGCCGGGGTGGGTGGAACTGGATATGGTCATCAACGTGGGCCGTCTCCGGGACGACCCGGAGCACACCTGGCGGGAGGTGGCCGCCGTGGTGGACGCGGCCGACGGGGAGGTGGTCAAGGTCATCATCCGCTCCTCTGAACTCCGGAACGAGGACATTACCCTGGCCTGCCGGATCGCGCAGGAAGCGGGTGCCCATTTTGTGAAGAACTCCACCGGGATGGAGGCCTTCGGCGCCACGCCGGAGCACATCCGCCGGATGCGGGAGGCCGTCGGGCCGGGGATGGGAGTGAAGGCCGCCGGGGGCATCCGGACCGCGGCCGACGCGGTGCGGCTCATCTTTGCCGGCGCGCCGACGCCCGACCTGCGGGTGCCGGAGCGGTTCCGCCTGGGCACTTCCAGCCCCACGGGCCTGCTCTCCACGCTGGAGCGGTTGCAGGAGAACCCGTCCGCCATCCTGACCGACGCCATCCCCTGTTCCTACTGCCCCTCGGGCTACGCGGAGAAACAGTCCCCGCCGCTGCGGGCTGCCGCGCTGGCCCTGTGCCCCCGTTGCCCGCACCGACACCGGCGGGAGGAGTGGCTTGCTCTGCTGTATCGTCCGCCGTCAACGTGAGAGATCGCGGAGGAGTCGCTGATGGAAGAAATCCGACAGGTCGGCTGGCTGGTGGTGGATTTTTTCACCCACAGTTACCGCATCTCCGGGCATCTGGATGTACGCCGCCAGTGCCTGTTTGAGATGTTGAACGATCGGACGACGGGGTTCCTCCAACTGGAAGATGCCTACATCTCCCCTATTGACCGGCCCGGCGAGATTCTCGCTTCGTATCCTGCCTCCACGCTGGCGAAGGCCAACCTGACCCTGGCTCTGGTGACCCGTCAGGAGGACGCGCTGCCCCGCAAGCAGACCTATGGCAGTTACATGGGCGCGTATCTCTACAACATCTTCCTGACCGTCCCCACCTTTGAGGTCAGCGGCTACCTGCGCCTCTCCGCCCGGGTGGACCTGCGGCGGCTGCTGGTAACGGAGACGGAGGACTTTCTGGTGATTCTGGACGGACGGGTGCGGGGTTCTATCCGGCCCGACATCGTCTTCAACGCCGGTGGCATCCTGGTCAACAAGCGCCACATCGGCGCGTTTTGTGTGGAGGAAAGCCGGTAAGCGCGTATCGCGTGTCGCGTATCGCATATCGCATATCGCTTATCGCTTATCGTCAATCTTGCAATCTTGCATTCTTGCATTCTTGCCTTCTTGCTTCCTG
>JAPYWT010000403.1 GCA_028276215.1 Thermoflexus sp.
CTGGTCGTGGATTCAAAAAGCGTGGGCTGGATTACCGCCATAAATATCTCCTAAAAGTTCACTATAAGCATTAATGGCTTTAACAAACACTATTGGTATTAGCCTTGAGGATCATGGCCGACATGTCCTCGGTCCGGGGGGTATACGTCTCATAGACGACCACCTGGTAGCCGTACTTGGGGGCGTTCTCCTTCCACAGATTGCCCAACTCTATGCCCCAGTCGGTGGTCTCCTGGAAGATGGCGACTTTGGTCGGCCGTTCGCCCTCCGGGATGGAAGCGTTGAGGATTTCAAAGACGTCCCGGGCCTGGGCAGGGGACTTGGGGAACGGCGAGAAGAGGTACCGGTACCCCTGCTGGTGGATGGAGTACAGGGCGAAGGCGATGCCGAGATAGGGGACCTTATTCTTCTCGGCGACGGCCGCAGCGGCCGCGTGCATATCGCTACCCGCGCCGCCCAGGTAAACCACCACGTTCTGCTCGGCGTAGAGGGACTCCAGTTTGCTCACCGCCTTGGTCGGGTCGGATTCGTCGTCGTAGATGGTCAGGCGGATGGGGATCTTTTTCCCGTACTCCGCGACGTACACCCCGCCCTGGGCGTTGATGTCGGCCACGGCGATCTCGTATCCCGGCTTCACCATGGCACCGAGGGCACCGTACTTCCCCGTGAGGGGAATGGACGCGCCGAACTCAATGTACTCCGGGGCGGGCGGCGGCGCCTTGGTGGGGGCCGCTGTGGGCGGGGCCGTCGTCGGCGCGACGGTGGGCAGAGCCTGCGTGGGCGTCGGGGTCGCAGGCCCACAACTGACCAGCAGCGCGCCAGCCAGGAGCACGGTCATCGCCATCATCACTTTTCCGGTTCTCATGGCAAATCCTCCTTTTCCTGCTAATGATGATCTGTAGAGTTAGAGCCTGGTTGGTAGATTATACCACATTACCCCATAGGCACCTCCTCTCCTTCGCTGGTTAACGAGTTCGCCGGTAAACCACTTCCCTCGGCAGAGGGGACGAGTGCAACCTTCCCTGCCGGACGGCGGGTAAACGCCCGGCGGACTCGCTCCCAGGCCTCAACCAGGCCGCCGGGCAGGAAGAGCACGACCAGCAGGAACAGGGTGCCGAATATGATCAAATGGTACTCGCCCACCTTCATCACCAGCCACTCTTTGAGCAAGACAAAGAACACCGCGCCGATGATGGGGCCGTGAATCGTGCCCACGCCGCCGATGAAGGCCATGTTCACCGGCTCCAGGCTCCAGGGGGGCGAGAAGGTGTAGTTGAAGTAATAACTCGTCTGGTAGTACGCGTAGGCCCCACCAGCCAGGCCGCCCAGGAAAGCGCTGACCGCCAGAGCCAGCAACTTGTGGGTAAAGGCGTTGACGCCCAGCGATTCCGCCGCGTCCTCATTCTCCCGCACCGCCACCATCCCCAGCCCCAGCCGGGATTTGACCAGCGCGTAGGAGACCCCGACGGTGAACAGCGCCAGAGCCAGGATGATGGAATAGCGAGGGCCCAGTTGATAGTTCTGGATGTCCGCAATGGGGAGATAGGTAATTTTCGGGAGGACATTCCCGATAGTGATGTAGAGAATCTGCGAGAGTGCCAGCGTGCCAATCGTGAAGTAATCGCCTCTGAGCCGGAGTCGGAAAGCGGGGACTCCAATGAGCATGGAAAAGGCGGCGGGCACCACGCCGGCAGCCAGAAGGGCGAGGGGAAGAGGATGTCCAGCCGTGTATAGCATGCGCGTGGCGAGAGTTCCCAGGCCAAAGAACGCCGCATGGCCCAGGTTGACCTGCCCGGTGTAGCCCCCCAGAATGTTCCAACTGGTGGCCAGCATGGTGTAGATGAACATCAGAATCAGCAGGTTGAGCAGGCTATCTGAGGCCCCCATTCTGGGGACCAACCAGAGCGCCACCACGCCAGCGACGAGGAGGGCGAGAGAGATGCCTTTCTTTGTCGTCATGGGCTACCCCTCTTTTACGCCAAATAGCCCCTGGGGCCGGATCAGCAGAACCAGGATAAAGATGGCCAGGCCGACGACGTGCCGATAGTTGCTGATCCAGAGGGCCGCGACCGACTCCGTCACCCCCAGGATGAGTCCCCCTACCAGGGTCCCCGCGATGCTCCCGATGCCCCCCAGGACCAGCACGATCAGGGATTTGAGGGTCCAGTGCATCCCCACCACCGGCTCTACCGAATACCCGACGGCCACCAGCGTCCCTGCCGCTCCCGCCAGCGCCGCGCCCAGCACAAAAGACAAACGATAGACGCTATGGACATTGATGCCCATCAGCGTGGCCGCCTCCCAGTCCTGAGCGGTCGCCCGGATGGCCTTGCCCGTGTAGGTCCTCTGCAAGAACTGTTGAAGAGCAAGGAGAAAGACGAACGCGACGACCATGCTGGCCACCCGCACGTAGGGCAGGCGCACCCCGAGAAGGGTGAACGTCGCCCCGGCGTAGGAGGTCGTGATGCCCCGGTTGTCGGCGGTCCACAGGCGCAGGGCCAGGTTCTGCAAAATCAGGCCCAGCCCGAACCCGATCAGGAGGGAGTTCCTGATCTTGTCCTCCGTGGGGAGTTTGATCAGGCGGGAAAAGAGCAGTTGATACACAATGAGCCCGACCAGAACCAGGGCGAACATAGAGAGGGGAATCCCGGCGAAGGGGTCCACGCCCATCAGGGTAAAGAGCCAGAAACTGGCGTAGCCGCCCAACATCAGGAGTTCGCCGTGGGCCACGTTGAGGATTTTGGTGACCCCGAAGACCAGCGAAAGACCCACCGCCGCCAGTCCGTACAGGGCACCGACCAGAATTCCAGAAGCCAGGCTCTGGGCTATCGGTGTGGACATAAAACCTCGCTTTCAGAGAGATGTCTCTGCCATCTATGCCAGGTACGCGCTGCGTACGGACTCAAAGGAGAGCAGGGCATCGCCGCTGCCTTCTCCCACGATTCGGCCGTTCTCAATCACGTACGCCCGCTGTGCCAGTTCCAGGGCCGCCCGGACGTTCTGCTCCACCAGCAGGACGGCGACTCCCTGCCGGTTGATCTCGGTAATCATCGCAAAAATCTGTTCCACGATCAGGGGGGCCAGCCCGAAGGACGGCTCATCCAGCAGCAGGAGACGGGGCTGGGACATCAACGCCCTGCCGATGGCCAGCATCTGCCGCTCGCCACCGCTCAGGGTGCCCGCCCGCTGCTTCTTCCGCTCCTCCAGACGAGGGAAGAGTTGATAAACCCGGCGGAGCGTCTGGTCTTTCTCTTTCCTGGCCCGCG
>JAPYWT010000074.1 GCA_028276215.1 Thermoflexus sp.
AAGGGATGCTCCGCCGAAACCAGGACCTCCCGTCCTGTTTTCGTGCGGACCCGCCAGAGAGGATGTCCGTTCAAAGGAGTCCGCCAGAAGAGGAGCGTCTGCTGGGAGACCGTGCTCCCATCCGGGGTAAGGCTCCACAGGGGCACGTTCCTGGAGATAAAGACATCCCCATCCTCGTCCAGCAGAGGAATCGCTCCGGCCCGCAGTTCCCCTTCTACCAGGTCCTCAATTCGCGCCAGAGTCCCGTCGGCCATCGGAATGCGGGTATCGGGGTGGACGCATTTGACCGTTGGCAGTTGAATGATATTCCGCCCGATGAGAATCTCCGGGATGTACACCCCCTCCGGATAGACCTGGTCCAGCACCAGAAACGGCCGCCTGGGCTCGTAGCGCACCCAGCGGTACTGGGGCTCGTAGAGGTGGACGTTGCGGAGACCGTATTTCTGCACCACGTAGAGGTGCTTGTTATTCCGCTCCCCGACATACGCGTCCACCACCACAGTGTTGTTCTGGGCCGCGATAAGGTCGCGGTATCCCGCCGCCAGCAGCGTCCGGATGACCCCCTCCAACTGCCAGGGAGTGGTGGAGCAGGCCGGGTACCAGGTCTGCCAGGAAATGTTCACTTTCAGAATGGTTTCCTTATCCGGCGGAAGCGCCTCCCGAAATCCGGCCAGTTCCATCAGGCGCGCGTAATCCTCCAGGACCGTCTCCGGCCGCGTGCGCAGCACGGCGACCCGTCCCCATCCAGGGAATCGCTGACTCATCGGAGCACCTCCTGTCCAATGACTGATTGCTGGCAAGTATACCGCGTTCCGGGTTTGTGGTCAAATCGCTTTGTGCTATAATAAGACCGGTTGCCTGTACCATCTGGAAGGAGGATGCGGGGTGGATAAAGAAGCGCTGAACCTGCGGAATCGGATGATCGGTGTCCTGTTGCGGGACGCCAGGACGCAGGCGGGTCGGACCAAACAGGAATGCGCGGATTTCCTGGGCGTCCCCGTCAGCACCATCACGGCCTACGAAGAGGGTCGCAAACCGATTTCGCTGCCGGAACTGGAGGTCCTGGCCTTCTTCCTGGACGTGCCCATCCAGCATTTCTGGGACCGGGAGGCCCAACTTCTGAGCGAAGAATCCCCTCCGCCCGTACAGGAAATCCTGGCCCTTCGTCACCGCATCATCGGCGCCCTGTTGCAGAAAGCCCGACAGGAGGCCAGGAAAAGCCGCAAGGAACTGGCCCAACTCCTGGGCTGTTCCACCAGTCGGATTGCCGCCTACGAGTACGGCGAACGTCCCATCCCAATGGCGGAACTGGAAGTGCTGGCCCGCGCGCTGAACCGTCCCATAGAATACTTCCTGGACCCATCCGGGCCCATCGGGGAGTGGGAGGCCGAGCAGCGCGCCTTCCGCGCTTTCCGGGCACTGCCGCCGGAGATTCGGGAGTTCGTCTCCCGCCCCATCAACCGGAGTTACCTGGAGGTGGCGATGAAACTGGCGGAAATGCCCGCCAGCGCGCTGCGCCAGATTGCGGAAGGGCTATTAGAGATCACTTATTAACCCCCAATGTGGAGGGGAAAGTATGTCCGCGAATGGGATATGGCGATAGACGGCATAGAGACACTGCGGCGAGACCTGGAGGAACTCCAGGAAAGAGAAGGTATTCTGTAACCCTTAGGAGGCCCCAATGTCTTTTGTTCCACACTCTGACGAAGACCGCAAAGCCATGTTAGAAGCCATCGGCGTCCGGTCGGTGGAAGAGTTGTTCCAGGACGTGCCCGAGCGGGTCCGCTTCCCCGACCTGAATCTTCCCCCCGCCCTATCGGAAATGGAGGCCCGCTGGGAGTTGGAAGCCCTGGCGTCGGCCAACTTCACCACCGCCGACGGCCCCTGCTTCCTGGGCGCCGGTGCCTACCGCCACTACGTCCCCGCCGTGGTGGACGCCGTCCTGCGCCGCGGGGAATTCTACACCGCCTATACCCCCTACCAGCCGGAAGTCAGCCAGGGGACCCTCCAGGCCATCTTTGAGTACCAGACGATGATCTGCGAACTGACCGGCATGGAGGTCTCCAACGCGTCCCACTACGACGGCGCCACCGCCACCGCCGAGGCCGTCATCACCGCCATCAACGTCCACCGCCTGAAGCGCAAGAAAATCGTCCTCTCCCCCTGGGTCCACCCCGAATACCGGGCCGTTGTCCGCACCTACACCCAGGGCATGGGACTGAACATCGTGGGCGACGGCGGGGACATCTCCCGACCGGTGACAGACCTGCTGGATGAGGAGACCGCGTGCCTCATCGTCCAGTACCCGGACTTCCTGGGCCGGATTGAGGACCTGACCCCGTACGCGGAGGCCGCACACAGGGCCGGCGCGCTGCTGGTGGTGGTGGCGGACCCCATCGCTCTGGGGATGCTGAAGCCGCCCGGGGCCTTCGGCGCCGACATCGTCGTCGGCGAGGGGCAGAGCATGGGGGCCGGGCTCAACTTCGGCGGCCCGTACCTGGGCTTCTTCGCCACCCGTATGGAGCACGTCCGCCGCATGGCCGGGCGCCTGGTCGGGCAGACGGTGGACGCCGAGGGGAAACGGGCCTTCGTCCTCACCCTGTCCACGCGGGAACAGCACATCCGCCGGGAGAAGGCCACTTCCAACATCTGCACCAACCAGGGACTGGTCGCTCTGGCGGCAGCGGTTTATATGGCCGCGCTGGGCCGCTGCGGGATGCGCCGGGTGGCGGAACTCTGCTACCACAAGGCCCACTACGCCGCCGACCGGATTGACCAACTGGACGGGTACACCGTCCTTCGGGATAAGCCATTCTTCAAGGAGTTCGTCGTCCGCTGCCCGAAACCCGTCAAAGAAATCAACGATTATCTGCTGGAAGAGTGGGACATCATCGGCGGATACGACCTGGGGCGGGACTATCCCCATCTCCAGAACCATATGCTGGTCTGTGTGACGGAGATGAACCCGCGCCACGAGATTGACATGCTGGTGGAGGCCCTGGAGGAAGCATCGTAGGACAACTGCTCGCAGTTGTCCTGCAATTCTGGGCCCCCCCAGTGCCTGTCTTTGACATTTATCCATAGTTGGACTACAATATTCGCTACCCTGACCCTGAAAGGAGGAACCATGAGCGAACAACTGATTGACAAACTGAATGCGGCCATCGCCCGCGAACTGCAGGTCTCCATCCAGTACATGTGGCAGCATGTCCGGATCAGCGGGCCGTATGCGGCGTCCATCGGCGGCGTCTTCAAGAAGATTGCCATCACCGAGATGAAGCACGCCGAGGCCATCGCCGAGCGGGTGGACTATCTGGGCGGTGTCCCCACCACCAAACCCGCCCCCATCACCGTGGGGAACGACTGGCGGGAGATGCTCCAACTGGACCTCAAGGCCGAGGAAGAGGCCATCGCCATGTACCGGGACATCATCGCCCTGGCCCGTCAGGAAGGCGACATCGTCACTGCCAAACTCTTTGAAGAAATCCTGATGGACGAAGAGGAGCATCACAACGAATTCCGCACGCTGCTGGAGTAGGTGACACGGCCCCCCGGCCCGCTCCTACCGTGTAGAGACCCCGTCCCGGTTGGTGAGAACAAGATGGGAAATTATGCAAACCCTCTTCTGAAGCGGATTTCTGTCGATCCCGCAGTCTGCTTCGGGAAGCCATGCATCCGCGGCACCCGAATCTGGGTCTCCCTGATTCTGGATTATCTGGCCAGCGGGATGGAAATTGAGGACATTTTGCGGGAGTATCCGCAACTCACCGAAGAAGACGTCCGGGCAGCGATTGCATACAGCCCAGAGGAGCACAATCAATGAAACCTCAGGTTTCGCCCGAACCTCTGATCTTTGAAATCTCCCGCCCCGGCCGGTGCGCCGTGGCCCTGCCGGAACTGGACGTTCCGCCCGCCGACCTGCCCCAGGAGTTCCTGCGGGACGACCTGCCCCTCCCCGAAGTCAGCGAGGTGGACCTCATCCGCCACTACACCCACCTCTCCCAGATGAACTACGGGGTGGACACGGGCTTCTACCCCCTGGGCTCCTGCACGATGAAGTACAACCCCAAAATCAACGAAGAAATGGCCCGCCTGCCCGGCTTCGTCCACCTCCACCCTTACCAGGACGAGGAGACAGTGCAGGGTGCCCTGGCGCTGATGTTCTTCCTGCAGGAGTTCCTGAAAGAAATCGGGGGGTTTGCCGCCGTCAGCCTGCAACCAGCGGCGGGGGCTCATGGCGAACTGACCGGCGTGTTGATCATGCGCGCCTGGCAGTGCCACCGGGGGCAATCCCACCGCGACGTCATCCTGGTCCCCGACTCCGCCCACGGCACCAATCCCGCCAGCACGACTATGAGCGGGCTGAGAGTCGTGGAAGTCCCCTCCGACGACCGGGGCAACGTGGACCTGAAGGCCCTGGAGGCCGCCTGCCGGGAGCACGGCGACCGGCTGGTGGGCATGATGCTCACCAACCCCAACACGCTGGGGCTGTTTGACGAGCACCTGGAGGAAATCGTCGCCCTCATCCACGAGCACGGCGGCCTGATGTACGGCGACGGCGCCAACATGAACGCCCTGCTGGGCATCGCCCGCCCCGGCGACCTGGGCTTTGACGTCCTCCACTACAACCTCCACAAGACCTTCAGCACTCCCCACGGCGGGGGTGGGCCCGGTTCGGGGCCCGTCGGCGTCTCGGCGGAACTGGCCGACTTCCTCCCCGGCCCCATCGTGGTGGTGGACCAGGAGCGCTCCACCGAAAACAGCCCGTTCTTCACCTTCTACTATCCGCCCAAATCCATCGGACGGGTCAAGGCTTTCTACGGCCACTTCGGGATTATGGTGCGCGCCTATACCTACATCCGGATGATGGGGCCGGAGGGGCTGCGCCGCGTGGCGGAGGACGCCGTCCTCAACGCCAACTATCTCAAGAGCCGCATCCAGCACGTCTACCACGTCCCGTACAACCGCACCTGCATGCACGAGTTCGTCTGCGAGGGGCGCTTCCCCGATGCCCCCGACGTGCGGGCGCTGGACATCTCCAAACGGCTCATAGACTACGGCTTCCATCCACCGACCAACTACTTCCCCCTCATCGTCCGCGAGGCGCTGATGATTGAGCCGACGGAGACGGAGAGCAAGGAGACGCTGGACGCCTTCGCCGACGCCCTCCTGCGCATCGCTGAGGAAGCGCGCACGAACCCGCAACTGCTGCACGAGGCGCCCCACAACGCGCCCGTCCGGCGGGTGGACGAAGTGCGGGCGGCGAAGGAACTGATCCTCAGATACCAGCCGTAAAATGAGGTGACAGTCACCTGCCAGGTGACTGTCACCTCATTCCCATCTGCCACGGACCCCTGCGGCCGTGAGCCTGACTTTCTGGAGAGTTGCAATGTGTCGCTTTCCCGTGCCGCTGGGATCGCCTGAGGCGACCGAGACGGCAAAAGGAAAGGACCCTGTCCCAACGGGGCTCCATCGTGTCCCCCTTTTGCCGCTCATCGCCTCTCCTCTCCCCCTGCAGCCTTGTATCCCTGTATCCTTGTATCCTTTCACCCTAAGGAGGTCGCGATGAGTCCTGAAACCCGTTCTCTCAGTGGGCGTCTGAGCACCCACGACCTGGCCGTGGCCGGCGTCTTCGGCGCGCTGGCCATCGTCCTGGCCTTCACCCCGTTGGGACTGATCCCGGTCCCCAACCCCAGCGAGGCGGCCACCAGTCTGCACCTGCCCGCCATCATCGCGGGCATCCTCTCCGGCCCCATCGTCGGCGCACTGGTTGGGCTGGTGCTGGCGGTCTCCACCTGGTACCTCTACAGCACCGCCTTCATCACCTTCGCCGGGGGGAACCTGCTGGTGGCGCTGGCGGCGGCTTTCCTGCCCCGCCTGCTCATCGGTGTCACCGCCTACTACGCCTTCCGTCCCCTGCGACGCTGGCCTGCCCTGGCCGCCGCCGTCGCCGGACTGGTCGGCACCCTGACCAATACCTTCGGCGTGCTGGGCATCCTCATCTTCCTGGGCACCCTGCCCGTGGCCCTGCTGGTGCCCGTCTTCTCCATGAACGTGCCCATTGAGATTGCCCTGGCGCTGGTGGTCACCATCCCCACCGTCGCCGTCCTGCGGGCTATGGGGAAAGGCCGCGTCGCCGCCCTGCGCGACTGATCCCGTTTCACGTTTCACGTTTTACGTTTTACGTTTTACTTTTCACGCCTCCCGATGAGCATCCCGTTCATCCAGACCCGTGCCCTGGAACACGTCTACACCGCTGAGGACGGCCGTTCCATCCCGGCCCTGCGGGGGATTGATCTGACGGTCCACCGGGGGGAGTTCGTCGCCCTGATCGGGCCCAACGGGTCCGGCAAATCCACCCTGGCCCGTCACTTCAACGCGCTCCTCCTCCCGACGGCCGGGGAGGTCTGGGTGGACGGCATGCTCACCTCCGACCCGCGCCACGTCCAGGCGGTCCGGCAGCGGGTGGGTATGGTCTTCCAGAACCCCGACAACCAGTTGGTCGCAGGGACGGTGGAGGAGGACGTGGCCTTCGGGCCGGAGAATCTGGGCATCCCCCCGACGGAAATCCGGCGGCGGGTGGACGAGGCACTGGAAGTGGTCGGGATGACCGACTACCGCCGCCACCCGCCGCACATGCTCTCCGGCGGTCAGAAGCAGCGGGTCGTCATCGCGGGCGCGCTGGCGACCCGCCCCGACTGCATCGTCTTTGACGAGCCGACATCCATGCTGGACGCCGAAGGACGCCGCCAGGTCCTGCAGACGGTCCGGCGCCTCAACGCCGAACTGGGGTTGACCGTCATCCTGATCACCCAGTCTATGGACGAGGCGGCGCTGGCCCAACGGGTGCTGGTGATGGACGGGGGCCGGGTCGTACTGGACGGCCCCCCGGAGGCCGTCCTGGAGGCGGAGGAACTGGACGGGTTGGGCCTGGGGCGCCCCTACGCGGCGGAAGTGGCCCGACGCCTGCGGGCACAGGGGGTCCCCCTCCCGCGCGGCCTGCTCACGGTGGAGGCCCTGGCTGCCGCGCTCCAGAACATATAACCACGAAGGACACGAAGGGCACGAAGAATTTCTCTTTCTTTCGCTCCTTTCGCGTCTTTCGTGCCTTTCGCGCCTTTCGCTCCCATGCACATTCGGGTAGAAAGTCTGACCCACATCTACGCCCAGGGGACTCCGGCGGAACGGGTGGCCCTACGGGGAATCACCCTGGAGATTGGGCCGGGGGAACGGGTGGGCATCTCCGGCCCCACCGGCTCCGGCAAGTCCACCCTGGTCCAGCACATCGCCGGCCTGCTGACGCCCACATCGGGGCAGGTGCTGCTGGACGGGGTCCCGGCCCACGCGCGCACACCCGAAGCCCGTGCCCGACGGCACCAGGTGGGCCTGGCCTTCCAGTTCCCGGAAGCGCAGATGTTTGAACTGACCGTCTCCCGGGAGGTGGCCTTTGGGCCCCGCCATCTGGGGCTCAATGCGGACGAAATCGCCGGGCGGGTCCGCTGGGCCCTGGAGATGGTCGGGCTGGACCCGGAGTCCTTCGCCGAACGGGTGCCCTTCGCCCTCAGCGGCGGTGAGATGCGACGGGTGGCGCTGGCGGGCATCCTGGCCCTGAAGCCGCGCGTCCTCATCCTGGATGAGCCCACTGCCGGGCTGGACCCGCGCGGGCGGGCAGACATCCTGGCCCGCCTGCGGGCCTGGCAGGCAGAGACCGGCGCCACCCTCATCCTGGTCTCCCACCACCTGGACGAGATGGCCGGTATGGTGGACCGGGTGGTCCTGCTGGCGAACGGACAGGTCGTGGCCGACGGCCCTACCCGCTCCGTCCTGGGCGATGGCTACCGGTTGCGCGCAGCGGGCCTCTCCCCACCCCCGGGCGTGGCACTGCTGGAGGCCCTGCGGGCCGCCGGATGGCCCGTCCGCACCGACGTGCTGGATATAGAAGACGTCGTCTCCGAAATTGCGCGGTGGTTTTTTAACCACAAAGACACAAAGACACGAAGTATTATTAATCGTTCATTTTGATTTTTCTTCGAGTCTTCGTGGTGAGAGATTATGAACCTTCTGCTGCCAGGGATGTACTTCGCATCCGATACGGCCCTGCACCGGCTGGACCCCCGGGTGAAGATGGGGGCCGCGATGGTGCTGATGGTTTTGCCTTTTGCCGCCCGCCACCCCGTCGGGCATCTGCTGACGGTGGGACTGGTCGGCGCGGCGACCATTATTTCCCGCGCTCCGTGGCGGGCCCTGCTGGGCACCCTGCGCACCGTCTTCTGGCTCGGCCTCTTCATGTTTTTCTTCTACTTTTTCACCACCCCGGGCCGTCCGCTCATCGCGCTGGGCGGCGTGACCGTCACGCTGGAGGGGGTACTGGCGGGCGCTCTGCAGGTCTATCGCCTCTGCCTGCTGGCCGTGGTCGCCGCACTGCTCACCTACACCACGTCACCGCTGCAGTTGACCCACGGGCTGGAGGCGATGCTCTCACCGCTGGCCCGCCTGGGGTTTCCCGTGCGAGAACTGGGGATGGTGCTGACCATTGCCCTGCGCTTCGTCCCGACGTTCTTTGAGGAAATGGAAACGCTGGCCCGCGCCCAGAAGGCGCGCGGGGTTGACCTGGACTCCGGGGCGCCCTGGCAGCGAATTCGCAACACGGTGCCGATTCTGGTCCCGCTTTTCCTCTCCGCCATCCGGCGGGCTGAGGAATTGGCAGTGGCGATGGACGCCCGGGGCTTTCGCAGCCATCCCCACCGTACCCGTCTCTACCGCCTGGCCCTGAGCCGGGCCGACGGCATCGCCGCGCTGGTCGTCCTGGCCTGCAGCGTCGCCGGGATGGCCATCCGATGATCCCTGGCCCTCCCCCCCGCCTCTCCCCTCCCCCGCTCGCCCTCGGGCCGAAGGCCCTTCGGGCCGAGGCCTTCGGCGGCGGGAGAAGGGAGGAGGTGAGA
>JAPYWT010000170.1 GCA_028276215.1 Thermoflexus sp.
CGCCGCCCGCCGCAAAACCTCTTCCGCTTTCTCATCTCCCTTCTCCCCTGGCCGCAAAACCAGGGGAGCGACGATTTTGGGACACACCTGCCGGAGGATTGCCTTTGCCCTCTACACGTGGATGAAGTATAATTCCCCTGGATAACCGTCCAGAAAGCGGGGAGGAGGAAAATGGAGACCCTGATTGTGGAGCGGGAGCAGGCACTGTGGCTGGTGGCCAGGCTGCTGGCAGAATATGACCCGGGGGTGAAGATGGAAATCACCCGATCGGATGGCACAATCATTATCCGCCCTCAAGGGACCCCGTCCGAACTCCTGCAGTGGGCAGAGAGAATCAGCGACAAATACGACGACGTCTTCAAGCGACTGGCAGAAAGCTAATGATAAAGTACCTCACCCTTGAGGAAGTCCTGTACCTGCACGATTATGCCATCCATCGGTATGGCGGTTCGTACGGTATCGCCAATATGGGACAATTGCAGTCCGCACTGAACGCGCCGAAGCAGACCATGTTCGGCGAGGAACTCTACCCGGACATCTTTGCGAAGGCGGCGATTCTCGTCTATTCGCTGGTCAAAAATCACCCTTTCGTTGATGGGAACAAGCGAACCGCTCTCTATGCCCTGCTCAGGTTTCTGGAAATGAATGGCCTTACGGTGAAAGTGGCCCACAATGACGACCTCTATCAGTTCACCATAGACATCGCCACTTCCCGGTTGGGGAAAGAACAGATAGAGACTTGGTTAAGGGAGCACGTCGTCCCACTGGCGGAGGGATAATGATCAGGGCCGCCTGCCAGCCTGGACGCGGTACAATAACCTGTGGAGGTGTCCCATGCTCCTCTGTATAGACATTGGCAACACCAACATCACCTTTGGCCTGTACGAGGGGGAGACATTGGGCCCACGCTGGCGCATCCGCACCATCCACGATAAAATGCCCGATGAGTACGGCATCCTCATGCTCCAGTTGTTCCGCCATCGGGGGTACGCGCCGGAGGACGTGACGGGGGTCTCCATCGCCAGCGTCGTCCCGCCGCTGACGCCCGTCTTTGAGGCCGTGTGCCGGGAGTACCTGGGCCTGGACCCGCTGATCGTGGATGCCGGGGTGCGGACGGGGGTCCGCATCCGCTACGACAATCCGCGTGAGGTCGGCGCCGACCGGGTGGTGGACGCCGCCGCCGTTCGGGCCCTCTACGGCATTCCGGCCTGTGTGGTGGATTTCGGCACCGCGACCACCTTTGATGCCATCTCCGCCGACGGGGACTACCTGGGCGGCGCCATCGCTCCGGGCATCGGCATCGCCGCCGAGGCACTTTTCGCCCGCACTGCCAAACTGCCGCGCGTGGAGATCACCCGTCCCCCTTCGGTCATCGGGCGCAACACTGTCCAGAGCATCCAGTCGGGGCTTCTCTTCGGCTATGTGGGACTGGTGGAGGGCATGGTCGCGCGCTTCCGGGCCGAGTTGGGACCCGATATGCGGGTCGTGGCGACGGGCGGACTGGCCGAACTGATCGCCCGCGAGACACCGGTCATCCAAATCGTGGACCCCTGGCTCACTCTGCACGGCCTGCGCATCATCTACGAACTGAACCGTCTGCCCTCGCGATTCGCGGGGGAATAAAATCCACCGGCCTGTGATGCCCAGCGACCTCTCACCCGACCTGCGGGAACGGCTGCGGCGACTGGGCGTCGTGCGGGGCGCGCGGGCCCTTCCCCCCTCCCCCCGCCGCCCCGTCGCCGTGGAGGGCGTCCTGCCGGGCGGTTTCCACGAGACCCCGGCGGGTCGCTGCTGGCTCGCGCGGACCGAGCACCCCGCCGGGCATGCCCACGGCCGTCTCCCCCTGGAGTCCTTCCTGTCCCTTCATCCCCACATCCTGGCCCTCATCGGCGGCGACCCCTCGCTGGCGACCGTCCCCCTCTCCCAGGCCCTCTTCCTGGATACGGAGACGACCGGCCTCTCCGGCGGCACGGGGACGATGGCCTTCCTGGTCGGCCTGGGCTTTTTTGAAGAGGACCGCTTCGTCGTCCTGCAGGCGTTCCTGCGCGACCCCGGTGACGAACCGGCGATAATCCACTTCCTGGCCGAATTTCTCCCCCGATTCCGCCTCCTGGTGACCTTCAACGGCCGGGGGTTTGACGTCCCCATCCTGCAGAACCGTTTCGTCCTGGCCCGGCGACCGTTCCCGCTGGACGGGGTCCCCCACCTGGACCTGCTGGCCCCCGCCCGGCGGCTGTGGCGGGAGCGCCTGGTCTCCTGCGCCCTGACCGCGCTGGAGCGGGAGATTCTGGGCGTGGTACGGGACCAGGCCGACATCCCCAGCGGGGTCATCCCCCTGGTCTATCGGGACTATCTGCGGACAGGCGACGCGCGGGAGATTCCGCGCATCCTCTACCACAACCGGATGGACATCCTGAGCATGCCGGTGCTGGCGGCCCATCTGGGGCGGGTCCTGCTCAACCCGGAAGGGGAAACCGAACTGAGTGGGGAAGAACTGGGGGCCCTGGCCCGCTGGTACGGGCAGGCAGGATGGGACGCGGAGCCGTTACTGCGGGCGGCGCTGGCCCGGGCCCGACCGGGGGCCCAGCGGGCCCGCTACCTGACCGAACTGGCCCTGAGTGCGCGGCGGCGGGGGGAGTGGGCCCGGTCGGTGGAATGGTGGCAGCAACTGGCGCTGGAGGCCCCGGACCGGGTGGAGCCCGCGGTGGAACTGGCCAAAGTGTACGAATGGCATCTGGGGAACCCGGCGCTGGCGCTGGAGTGGGCCCGGGTGGCGTTGCGGCGGGCCGAGAACCTCCCTCCCGGCCCTCACCGGGAGCGGGAAATCACCGACATCCGGCACCGCATCCGTCGCCTGGAGCGGCGGATACTCCCCCCGAAATTCCTCTAAACGAACCACGAAGGACACGAAGAGCACGAAGAATTACTCATTCCGTGCCATTTCGTGCCTTTCGTCCTTTTCGCGCCTTTCGTGCCTTTCGTGAACACCTTCCGCCAGCGCGACCATCCGCTCGTAGCCCGCCCGGATCAACCGCTCTATTTCGTTCGCCGTCGCCCGGTAGGTGACCGGAGAAAGGCCGTACGGGTCCGCGATGCCGTGGGACTCCCCGGCCATCTCAGCCAGCAGGTGGATGCGCTCCCGGGCCTCCGGGAAGGCCTGCTGCATCGCCTCCACATGCTGAGGCGTCATCCCCAGGATGAGGTCCGCCCCCTCCACCATCTGGGGCGTCAGACGGCGGGAACGGTGCCCGGTGAGGTCTATCCCCCGCTCCGCCATTGCCATCACCGCGCCGGTGCTGGCGGGCTCCCCGTCCTCAGCCCACAGTCCGGCAGAAAGGACCCGCCAGTCCCGCCGGGCGTCGTCCTCGTCCAGATACCGGCGCAGGAGCGCCGCCGCCATCGGTGAGCGACACAGGTTCCCCGTGCAGACAAGCAGAATCGTTCGGGGGGATTTCTCGTCGGCCGTCACTTACTCAAAAATCCAGGGGTCGGTGGCGCGCTCGTAGGAAAGAATCTCGTCCTCGGTGAAGAAAAGGGGAATCTCAAAAGCGGCCGTCTCGGGGCTATCGGAGCCGTGGACCAGGTTGCGGCCCACCTCCACGCCGAAATCGGCCCGAATCGTGCCCGGAGCGGCCTCCGCCGGGTGGGTCGCCCCCATCGTCCGCCGAGCAACCTCTATGGCCCGAGGCCCCTCCAGCACCATCACCACGACGGGGGCCGAGGTGATGTAGCGGATGAGCCCCGGGTAGAAGGGCTTCCCCTGATGGACGGCGTAGTGCCGTTCCGCCAGTTCAGGGGAAATCCGCATCATCTTCATCGCCACAATCCGCAGGCCCCGCCGTTCAAACCGGCGGATGATTTCGCCAATCAGACCTCGCTGTACGGCGTCGGGTTTGATGATGATGAGAGTGCGCTCCACGATGATGCTCCTGTCAGATGTCATTGCGAGGCGGCGATAGCCGCCGAAGCAATCCGCCCGGTTATTCTAACAACTCCAGCGCCTCCCGGTACGCGGCCAGAGCATCCGCCAGCCGGTCGGCCCGCATGTAGGCATCGCCCAGCACGCGCCGGACCGCCGGGTCGTTCGGCCTCTCGGCGACGTGGGCCTCCATATCCGCCAGGACTTCGTCCAGCAACCGGCCCGCTTTCAGCAGCCGGGAATAAGCCTCCAGGGAGTCCGCATAGAGGCCGGCCTGCCAGAGGGCGCGGGCCAGGTTCAGCCGGGCCTCGTGGTCCCGGGGGTGGGACCGCACATAGGCCCGCAGCGCATCTACGGAAGCCAGCGCCTCCGCCGTCGGCGGCGCGGGCGGCACCACCTCCGGCGGCCTGACGGGCGGCGGGGCCACTTCCGGCGGCGGGGCCGCCTCTGGCGGCACGGTGGGCGGCGGGGCCACTTCCGCCGCAGGGAATTCGGGCTCCCGCCAGGCAGGTGCTTCTGGTGCCACGACCTCTTCTCCGAACGCGGTCCAGCCAAACGGTTGCTCCGGCGGTGGGGTTTCCTCTACAGGTAGAGGCGGCTGGAGAATTTCCACCTCGGGGCCGAACGCTGTCCAGCCAAACATCCCGGGTTCGGCCGGGGGCACCTCGGCCCGGGGGACTTCCGGCGGGACGACCTCTTCCAGCCATTCCGGAACCTCCAACTCCGGCACGGCGGCCTCCGGCGGTACCGCTTCCTCCATCCACTCCGGACGTTCCTCCACCCCTGGCGCCTCGGGCATCGGCATTCCCCTCAGCCACTCCGGAAGTTCTTCCTCCTCTGGCACCTCAGGCGCAACGACTTCCGGCGGAGCCAGTTCCCGCAACCACTCCGGGATCTCCGCCGGGACCGGCGCCTCCGGCGCCCTCACCTCCGGCGGCGCCGCCTCCCGCAGCCATTCCGGTATCTCCACCGGGGCCGGCGCCTCCGGCGCGGCGGGCACTTCGGGGACTTCCGGCGCAGCCGCCGGTGGCGTCACCTCCCGGCCCATAATCTCGGCCATCCGCGCTTCCGCCTCCGCCTCGGCCGCTGCCCGCAATTCCGCCTCCCGACCCGCCGCCAGCGATGCCAGCCAGGCCAGCGCTTCCTCTCCCTCCAGCAAGCCCCCCTCCTCCAGCCAGGACGGGACCGCCTCCGGGACCGGCGCCTCCGGCGCCCTCACCTCCGGCGGTGCGACCTCCCGCAACCACTCCGGGATCTCCGCCGGGGCCGGCGCCTCCGGCGCCCTCACCTCCGGCGGCGCCACCTCCCGCAACCACTCCGGTATCTCCGCCGGGGCCGGCGCCTCCGGCGCGGCGGGCACTTCGGGGACCTCCGGCGCAGCCGCCGGTGGCGTCACCTCCCGGCCCATAATCTCGGCCATCCGCGCTTCCGCCTCCGCCTCGGCCGCCGCCCGCAGTTCCGCCTCCCGACCCGCCGCCAGCGACGCCAGCCAGGCCAGCGCTTCCTCTCCCTCCGGCAAGCCCCCCTCCTCCAGCCAGGACGGAACCGCCTCCGGGGCCGGCGCCTCCGGCGCGGCGGGCACTTCGGGGACTTCCGGCGCAGCCGCCTCCGGTATCTCCGCCGGGGCCGGCGCCTCCGGCGCCCTCACCTCCGGCGGCGCGACCTCCCGCAGCCACTCCGGGATCTCCGCCGGGGCCGGCGCCTCCGGCGCCCTCACCTCCGGCGGCGCGACCTCCCGCAGCCACTCCGGAATCTCCGCCGGGGCTGGTGCCTCCGGCGCCCTCACCTCCGGCGGCGCCACCTCCCGCAACCACTCCGGGATCTCCGCCGGGGCCGGCGCCTCCGGCGCCCTCACCTCAGGCGGCGCCACCTCCCGCAACCACTCCGGAATCTCCGCCGGGGCCGGTGCCTCCGGCGCCCTCACCTCCGGCGGCGCGACCTCCCGCAGCCACTCCGGTATCTCCGCCGGGGCCGGCGCCTCGGGCACTTCCGGCGC
>JAPYWT010000404.1 GCA_028276215.1 Thermoflexus sp.
CGCAGGGTTACTCTGTTGACGCAGGATAAATCCTACGCTACAACGGCTCCGGAATCCGTAGCATAGGATTTATCCTGTTGACGCAGGGTTACTCTGTTGACGCAGGATAAATCCTACGCTACAACGGCTCCGGAATCCGTAGCATAGGATTTATCCTGTTGACGCAGGGTTACTCTGTTGACGCAGGATAAATCCTACGCTACAACGGTTGCTACTTTCAACTGCGAAAGAGCGATCTCCCGGTAGATGTCGCAAGTCGCCATCAGTTCCTCGTGGGTGCCCTGGCCGACGATGCGGCCCTCGTCCAGCACCAGAATCCAGTCGGCGTCCTTGATGGTCGCCACCCGCTGGGAGACGATGATGACGGTGCTATCCCCGACGTACTCCCGCAGGGCTCGCCGCAGCCGGGCATCGGTCCGGTAGTCCAGCGAGGAGAAGCAGTCATCAAAAATGTAGATGGACGGCCGCTTGACCAGCGCGCGGGCGATGGTGAGCCGCTGCTTCTGCCCGCCGGAGAAGTTGGCCCCGTGCTGGGCCACCTCCGCCTCCAGCGGCGAGCGTCCGTCGTCGCCGGTGCGGGAGAGGATGATGTCGTGGGCCTGGGCGACCTCCAGGGCCCGCATCAGGCGTTCCTCGGGGGCGTCCTCGTCGGCGAAGCGCAGGTTGCTGGCAATCGTGCCGCTGAACAGGTTGCTCTGCTGCGGGACGTAGCCGATGCGGTCCCGCAGGTCCTTCAGCCGCACCTGGCGGATGTCCACCCCGCTGATGCGAATCTCCCCTTCGGTCACGTCGTAGAAGCGCGGGATGAGGTTGATCAGGGTGGACTTGCCGGAGCCGGTGGTGCCGATAACTCCCACCGTCTCCCCGGCGCGAATCGTGAAGTTGATGTCGTGAAGGACATATTCCTCCGCCCCCGGATAGCGGAAGCAGACGTCGCGGAACTCAATGGTCGGGACGAAGGGCTCCGGGAAGGAGACCGGCTCCCCGGGGTCCTGGATGCTCACTTCGGTCTCCAGTACGTCGGCGATCCGGTTGGCGGCGACATCCACCCGGGGGAGCAAAATGAAGAGTGCGGAGAGCATTGTGAAGGAGAAGAAGACCTGCATCGCGTACTGCATGAAGGCCATCATGTCGCCGATGCGCATGGTCGCCTGGGCCACCTGGTGGGCGCCGACCCAGAGGATGAGCACGGTCAGCCCGTTCATCAGGAACATCATAGCGGGCATCATCACAACGGCGGCCCGGTTGACGAAGAGAAACGTGCGGGTGAGGTCCTGGTTGGCCCCGTCAAACCGCCGCTTCTCGTAGTCCTGGCGGTTGAAGGCCCGCACGACCATCATACCGGTCAGGTTCTCCCGGGCGACCTGATTCAGCCGGTCTATCAGGGACTGGATGATTTTGAACTTCGGGAGGGTGATGCTGAAAACCAGCATAATCAGCCCGACCAGGACCAGGACGCCCAGCCCGATGATCCACATCATGGACGGGCTCTTGGCGGCGGCGCGGATGATGGCGCCGATGCCCATCAGCGGGGCGAAGAAGACCATACGCAGGAGGAACATCATCACCATCTGAATCTGGGTGATGTCGTTGGTGGAGCGGGTGATGAGGGACGCGGTGGAGAAGCGGTCCAGTTCGGCGCCGGAGAAGGCCATCACCTTCTCAAAGAAGAGGCGGCGCAGGTCCCGGGCCAGTCCGGCGGCCACCCGCGCGGCCAGGAAGCCGACGACAATGGTGGCGGCGGCGGCGACCAGGGCGATGAGGAGCATCTGCCCGCCGACGCGCAGGATGTAGGCGTTCTGAATCCCGAGGACGTCGGCGCCCAGGGCCTCGTACTCGGCCCGGACGGCGCGGGCCGCGGCCTGGAGCAGGGCCTTCTCCCCGCCCAGGGGCTCAAACCGCTGGTCCACCGCCGCGCCGATGCGGGTTCGCTGTTCTGCGGGCATCCGGGCCAGCAGGGCGAAGAGGTCGGTCCCCGGCGGGAGTTTGGAGAGGTCAAAGCCCGCCATCCCCGGCATCAGCGCCTGGGCCTGTTCGGGGTGGGCCTGGACGGTTTCTATGCCGGAGACGATGATGAGCGCGCGGGCCACGGGGGCCTGGATGCGCTCCAGCGCCGCCGGGTCGGCCGCCCGCAGGACGTAGATGGGCCCCTGGGCCAGCGCGGGGTACTTCTTCACCAGCGCGTCGTAGTCCGGCGAAGAGGAGTCCACCCGAACGTACTGGGCCTGGACGTCGGCCTTCTCCTGGTCGGTGAGGAAGAGGAGCAGGTGGTCCAGGGTGGCCGCGCGCATGGCCCGGGGTACCGCTTCCTCCACGCCCCCCTGCTGGATGCCCACGTTGACGATGCGGGACATGTAGTCCGGCAGGGACAGGTCGGCGTTGGCCTGCACGAAAAGCAGGACGATGATGGAAAGGACAAAGAGCGTATAGGGTTTCAGGTATTTCAACAGTCGGCGCATGGTTTTCTCCAGGAAATGTAGGACAACTGTTCACAGTTGTCCTGCTGGGGTCGTCTCTCCGCTCAGTTCGCTCAGGAGTTTGCCCAGAATGTCGTAGAGCAGGGCCTGTTCTCCGGGGGAGAGGCAGCGAAGGAGATGCTCCATCACCCGGATGCGGTCGGCCCGGACGCGCTCCAGCAGATGCGCGCCCTCATCCGTCAGCGCGACCAGGACGGAGCGGCGGTCGGCGGGGTCCGGCCTGCGCTCCACCAGCCCCTGCTCCAGGAGCCGGTCCACGATGCCGGTCATGGAGGCGGCGCTCTGGTGGGTGGCGGCGGCCAGGTCGCCCATCCGGGAGGCCTTTCCGTCGGCGTGCTCCAGCGAGCACAGGGCCATAAACTGGGGGAAGGTCAGGCCTTGGCGGGCCAGGTCGCGTGCGAACCGGCGCCGCAGTGCCCCCATCAGGTGGAACAGCCGCATCCCCAGGTCCTGCAGTTCATCATCCACAAACGCCCCCTTCTGTAGGACAACTGCAAGCAGTTGTCCTACAGTATTGCTTTGTGACACAAAAATTTCACGGCGTTAAGTTTACCACCGACGGGGGATTTTGTCAAGGTGGGGAGCACAGAAGAATTGAGGGCTGGCCTTTTTCCGCGCGGGGCGGGGAATCTGCAAAATCTGCCCTCTGCGGTAACTACCTACCAGGGAGCCCCCGGGCAAGCGCTATCAAAGACGCGGCGAAGGCATGCCCCTGTAGCGCAGGCCGCCAGGCCTGTATTCGCAGGCTAAAGCCTACGCTAC
>JAPYWT010000405.1 GCA_028276215.1 Thermoflexus sp.
GCTTCGCCGCCGCCCCCAAACCCCCTCATTTCTCCCCCTCCCCGCGCCGCGCAGCGGCAGCGGGGAGGGGGCCGGGGGGAGGGGTAAGCCCAAAGGGTCAGGTGGTCAGTATGCCGGTTTATGTCCGGGTTAATTTTTTAAAGTTCATTAGCGTCGGGCGGAAGAGCACCCGCTAACCCAGACGGGCCTTAACTTGATGCGTATGGGGAAGCCTGCGCAACGCCCCTGCGATGGGGTGTGTCCCAATTTCGTCGGGCATGGCCGCTTTGTAGGACAACTGCTCGCAGTTGTCCTACAATCTTGGGACACACTCCTGCGATGTGTCACCTTGACACCCTGTCAGCCCCCGTTATAATTCTGGGGCGGCAAACAACGGCCATTCTGCCCGGAAGACATATGCGCATCGGTATAGATGCCCGAATCATCGCGTACCGCCGGGGCGGGATCACCAACTACATCCGGCACCTGCTCCCGGCCCTGGCGGCCCTGGACCCCGACACCGACTACCGCGTCCTTCGCCACCGAAAGGACCGCACGCGGAGCGAGACCGCGCCCAACGTCCGCCGCGCCACCGTCTGGACGCCATGCCACCACCGGCTGGAACGGTGGGCCCTGGGTGTGGAGATTGCCCCCCTACGCCTGGACCTGCTTCATAGCCCGGATTTCATCCCTCCGGCCTTCGGCGCCCGGCATTTTGTGATCACCGTTCACGACCTGAACTTTCTCTACTACCCCCAGTTCCTCACCGCCGAAAGCCGCCGGTACTACAACGACCAGATTGCCTGGGCCGTCGCCCGTGCCGACCACATCCTGGCTGTCTCGGAGGCTACCCGGACGGACCTCATCCACCTGCTGGGAGTTCCGCCGGAGAAAGTGACCACGGTGTACGAAGGCGTGTCGCCCGCATTTCGCCCCCTACCCCCCGATGAGACCCGGAAGACTCTATCCCGGTATGGCCTGACGCCGGGATACCTGCTCTTTGTGGGCACGTTGGAGCCACGCAAAAATCTACCCGGACTCCTCACCGCGTACCGAATTCTCCTGGACCGGGGAGAGACACGGAAGCCCCTGGTGATTGTGGGCGGAAAGGGGTGGCTATACGAAGAAATCTATGCGCGGGTAGCAACTCTCCGTCTGGAAAACGACGTGCGCTTCTTGCATGAGGTCCCCGACGAGGACCTCCCGGCCTTCTACAACGGCGCGGCGCTGCTGGTGATGCCCTCTTTCTACGAAGGGTTCGGCCTGCCCGCCCTGGAGGCCCAGGCCTGCGGCACGCCGGTAGTGGTTTCGGACCGGGGCTCCCTGCCGGAGGTCGCAGGGGCCGCGGCGGTGACCGTCAACCCCGACAGCCCGGAGGACATCGCGGCCGGCATCGCCCGCGTGCTGGGCGACCCCGACCTTCAGGCCACCTTGCGGGCCGCCGGTCCCGCCCACGCGGCCCGCTTCACCTGGGAGCAGGCCGCACGCGGGACGCTATCTGTCTACCGGCAAATCCTCGCCGCCCGAACACCCACCGGGGGTGTTCCAGTTTACTTGTAGGACAACTGCGAGCAGTTGTCCTACACTTCCCGATGGTTTGACAGAACCGCCGGCATCGGCTATAATTTTACCATTCTGAAAAAAACTTTTCGTTGCGGCGGCGAAGCCGCCGCAACGAAAAGCAATCTTCTACTTGAGACCCGCAACCGGAAAGGACCACTCTTATGGAGAGACGAGACCAGATTCTGCTGATTGTCATCGCTCTTCTGGCCATCCTGGCCGTCTACGTGGACCTGAACATAGACCACCCGGCATGGCTGGAGAACCTGCTGGCCTGGCAGCCGGAGGGGGCGCGGAAAATCGCCATCCGCTACGGCCTGGACCTGCGCGGCGGCCTGAAAGTCTCCCTGGTCGCCGACGTCCCCGAGGGCCAGGAGGTGGACCGGGTCAGCATGGAGACCGCCCGTCAGATTGTGGAGAACCGGGTCAACGGCCTGGGCCTGGCCGAGACCATCGTCCAGATTCAGGGCGGCCGCCGCATCATCGTGGAGTTGCCGGGGATTGACGACCCCGAACTGGCCATAGAAATCATCCGGGGGACGGCCCAACTGGAGTTTGTGGACGCGGGATATGTTCCCCTGATGAAGGGCACGGTGATCACCACCACCCTGGGCGGGCCGCGTCTGAGTCAGAGCCCCGTGGTGACGACGCCGGTCACGCCGGAGGCCACCCCCACCCTCTCCCTGGCCCCCGCCACTGTGGTGACGGAGACCGCCCCGACCACGCCGACCGTCACCTCTGGCGTCTACAAGACCATCCTCACCGGCGCCGACCTGGACCAGGTCGGGCTGGACCGGGATAATATGGGGTACTTCATCCCCTTCCGGCTGAAGGCAGAGGCGGCGGACAAATTCGCTCAATACACCGCCAGCCACGTCGGCCAGTACCTCTGCATCGTCCTGGATAAGGAAGTGATTTCCTGCCCAAAGATTCAGGAAGCCATCCCCAGCGGCAACGGGCGGATCACCCTGGGCAATGCCACCTACCAGGAAGCGCGTGGACTGGCCATCCAACTCCACTACGGCGCGCTCCCGGTCCCCTTGCGGGTGGAAACCGCCACCACCGTCGGCCCCACCCTGGGCGAAATCTCCGTCCAGAAGAGCGTCCGGGCGGGCATCATCGGCCTCTCCATCGTCCTGCTCTTCATGCTGGTCTACTACCGCGTCCTGGGCGGGACGGCAGACCTGGCCCTCCTGCTCTACGCGGCGTTGAACCTGGCTCTCTACAAACTGGTCCCGGTCACCATGACCCTGCCGGGCATCGCGGGCTTCCTCCTCTCCGCCGGGATGGCCGTGGATGCCAACATCCTGGTCTTTGAACGGATGAAGGAGGAAATCCGGGCCGGTCGCAGTCTGCGGGCCGCGATGGAGGCCGGGTTCAACCGCGCCTGGACCTCCATTCGGGACTCGCAGGTCTCCATCCTGATCGCCTGCGCTGTTCTCTACTTCTTCGGCACCAACTTCGGCGCCAGTATGGTCAAGGGCTTTGCCCTCACCCTGGCCATCGGTACGGTGATCAACCTCTTTACGGCCATCGTCGTCACCCGCACCTTTTTGCGATTGCTGCTCCACCTGGCCGGGAACTGGTTGCAGACCCGCCGTTGGCTGCTGAGCGTGTGAACTCTCCCCGCACGAGGTGAGGAATGTTCAATCTCGTAGAAAAACGTCGCTGGTTTTTCACGATTTC
>JAPYWT010000406.1 GCA_028276215.1 Thermoflexus sp.
TCCAGATAAGCCACTCGCTTCAACAGCAAATCGGTTCCCAGCCGTAGCTTGACCACGGCTGTAGTTTAGCACAATTCCTGCAAATGGGTAGGTAGTTACGCGAAATTTAGGTAGTTACCAAAAATCTCCAAACTCCAGATTGACAAATTCCCGTTCAGTGGTATTATTGTTGACAGTTGACAGTCAACAAAATGAAGCCGCAGCCAGGCTATCGGTGCAATTCGGATGAAAGTGCCCTTCCTGAAACGAGAAAACCTGCGGGATGCGGTCATCCGGCTGATAGAAGAAGCCCTCCTGATGGGGGAACTGTCCCCCGGTAGCCGCATTGTGGAGGCCGAACTGGCCCGGCAGGCCGGCATCAGCCGGGGGCCGGTGCGGGAGGCCATCCAGCAACTGGTCGGTGAGGGAGTTCTGGTCCAGTACCCCTCGCGGGGCACCTTTGTCGTCCAGTGGACACCCCAGGCCGTGGGGGAGGCGTATACCCTGCGGGCCGTCCTGGAGCGCCTGGCCATCCAGGAGGCAGCGAAGCGGGCCAAGCCGGAAGACATCGCGCAATTGCAGGCCATTGTGGATGAAATGGCCGTCCACGCCCGGGATGGGGACAACCGCGCCCTGGTTCGCCTGGATGTGCGCTTCCACGAACAATTGTATGCGCTCTCCGGCCACTCGCTCCTGCAGGAGGTGCTGGCCCGACTGCGGCGGCGACTCTACGCCCTGATGGGGATGGATGAAGGGTATATGCTTCACAAAGACGAGATGGCCCGGGACCATCAGCGCATTGTGGATGCTCTGAGGGCAGGCGACCCCGCGCTGGCCGGCGAGGTGATCAGCGCTCATATTCTGGCTGTCGGTGCGGAGGTGGTGGAGCAGGTCCGGCGGCGCACAGAGGAATCCGATGAGACGGGTCATTGAACTCCCCTACGGTTCGGGCACCCTTTCCGCCGAAGTTCCGGAGCGGAATCTGGTGGGCGTCTATCTACCGCAACCGGTCCCGGCCTGCGCGGACCCCGAAGGCGAAATCGCCCGGGCGCTGGCCGCACCGCTGGGCACCCCGCCGCTGCGGGCACTGGTCCGCCGGGGCGAAACCGTGGTCGTCCTGGTGGACGACCATACCCGTGCGACTCCGGCGGCCCGCATTCTCCCTCTGGTGCTGGAGGAATTGCGCCAGGGTGGTGTGCGGGAGGAGGATGTCACCCTTTTCATCACCCACGGCACCCACCGCCTCAGCACCGAGGCCGAGGTCCGGGCAAAAGTGGGGGAGGAAATTGCCCGCCGTTTCCGTGTAGAGCAACACCAGTGTACCGATGAGTCACAACAGGTTTACGTCGGGCTGACCAGCCGGGGCACGCCGGTCTGGGTCAACCGGACGGTGGTGGAGGCGGACCGTCGGGTCGGCATCGGTCACATCGGCCCCAGCCCGTATGCGGGCTACTCCGGCGGCTACAAACTGATTCTCCCCGGTGCGGCCGCGCTGGATACCATCAACGTCAACCATAGCCTGGTCCCCCTGGGGTTCCGTCAGCCCGGACGGGTGGACGTTCCCTGTCGGCTGGATATAGACGAGGCCGGCCGGATGGTGGGGCTGGACTTCGTGGTGGACGTGGTGCTCTCCCAGGACGAACAGGTGGTCCGGGCTTTCGCTGGCGAGCCGGAGGCGGTCTTCCGGGAGGGAGTGGCGCTGGCGCGGACGGTCTACGAGGTCGCCGTTCCGCCCGACCTGGACATCGCGGTGACGGCCGGGTATCCCTACGACCTGGACCTCTACCAGGCGGTGCGGGCGGTGGAGTATGCGGATGCCATTGTGCGGCCCGGCGGCAGTATCCTGTTGGTGGCGGCCTGTCCGGAGGGCGTCGGCGGTGACGATTTCTACCGCCTGATGGCCAACCCGGCCCGGCGGCCCGACGACTTCCTGCGGGACGTGGCCCGCCGCAACGGAATGGTGACCTTCGCCGTATTGGGCTATGCGCTGGCCCGCATCAAGGCGGAGAAACGCCTGTACATGGTGACCGATGGCATCCCGCCCGCAGCGCTGGAATCTATGGGGATTGTCCCGGTGCCCTCGCTGCAGGCGGGCATAGACCACCTGCTCGGGCAGTACGGCCCGGAGGCCCGCCTGTCCGTCTTCCCGAGCGGTTCTACTACCATTCCAAGCCATCCCCGGGGCTCTGGGAAGGGACCCTGTTGATTTCCATTCATTCCCAATGGTAAACCAGAAGGAGGAGGTGCAATCATGGAAGAGAAGACGACGGAGAAAGTGCGGCGCACGACCAGCCGGATCGGAGGCGTCTCCATCGCGTGGGTGACCCTCTTCGGCGCCCTCTGCGGGGTGACGGGGCTGGTCCCCATCTTCCCCTACGTCGGGGGCGGCGGATATGTACCACTGACCACTCCCCTCTGTGCCATTGCTCCGCTACTGCTGGGGCCGGTGGGCGGGATTGTAGCGGCGGCCATCGGCGGGATCATCGGGATGTTTATCGCCCCGGCGGCCTATCCCCTCCAGATTGTGGACGTCTTCCTCAACGCCATCCTTCCGGCCCTCTTCGTCGCCCTGATGATCCGGGATGACCGCTTGTGGAAGGTGACGGTCCCGCTCTTCATCGTCCTGGGGATTGTTGGCTGGCTGGTGCCGTTCTACGTACCGGGCGCGGCGGCGGGCTTTGGACGGGTGCCGGAACCCCTCTATTTCATTATGGCCGGCCTCTACTGGATTCCGTCCACCATCATCGCGGCCACGCCGCTGGGCACCCGGCTGATCCCCCGCTGGGTCGTCTCCAAGAACCGGGCCCAGCGGTACGGTGGCGTCTTCCTGGCCATCCTGGCGGCGATGTTCGTCTGGTGGCTGCCGTGGACCCGCCCGTACTGGTACCTCTTCAACTTCTCCGCCGAACTGGGGGTGGCGACGCACGTGGCCTACTCCTGGTGGGTGCCGGCCCTCTCGGCCATCACCGCCGTCATCACTATCCCCATCGTGGAGGCGCTGGAGCGCAGCGGACTGCCCAAGATTGAGGGCGCCATCTGGTAGAATAGAGATACCCTTCCCAGAAGCCGACATATCGGGGGAGGCGGGGGCGGTCCGAATCCTCTTGCCCCCGCCCTCCCCCACGGAGCATAGGATTTATCCTGTTGTAGGGCAGGATTTATCCTGTCGTAGGGCAGGATTTATCCTGTCGTAGGGCAGGATTTATCCTGCCACGTGGCGGCGAAG
>JAPYWT010000407.1 GCA_028276215.1 Thermoflexus sp.
GAGGGGCGGGGGAGCGGCCTGCGCTACAGGGGCATGCCTTCGCCGCGTCTTTGATAGCGCTTGCCCGGGGGCTCCCTGGTAGGTAGTTACTTTCAGTTCTACATCGTCCGGAGCGTCACCAGGGGCTCGTTGTCTCCGTTGTGGAGGATGAGGAAGCGGAAGGAGGCGTAGAGTTGGTCCAGGCCAATGTCCAGCCGGAAGGGGAAGAGGGCCGGAAGATGGAGCAGGTCGTAGAGGGGAAGGGTGGTGCCAGGGGAGGACCGCAGCGCCGCCTCTATCAGCCAGACCGGGAGTTCGGGGCGCGGGGAGACCCGCGCGGGCGTCCCCCGGTAGATGCCCCGCCCGTCCTCAGAGGGTGCCAGTACCCCCCAGTCGGCCAGGGAGGAGATGGCCCGGGGGGCCGCGTAGTCCAGCGTCGTCCGTTCGCCCCAGCGGGCCACCAGTTCCCGTTGCACCTGCGCCAGGGTGAAGCGGTCCTGGGCCCGCAGGAGGCGCCCCACGGTTGTCGCCACGTCCCGGAAGAAGGGGTAGGCCAGGAGTGCCAGCCCCCAGTGCAGCCACAGCCGCCCGGCGTCGGGCACCCGGGGCCACAGGGAAAGGGCCTCGTCCCGCAGCGCGCGGTGCGCCTCCGGGACCCGCAGCCAGATGCGGGTCAGGATGTTGACCGTCTTGCGCCGGGCATCGGTCCCCTGGATTTCGCCCGCCAGGGCCCGATGCAGGGCGGCCCGGACGGCCGCCAGGGCGGCGGGGTCCGGGCTCTCTCCCGGGCGGGTTGCACGCAGGGCTTCCCCAACGATCTCCGCCGTCCGGTCCAGCCAGGCCAGGCGGATCCGCCGGTCAAAGCCAATAGAGGGGTTGAGGTCTTCCCGCTTCATGGTTTCACCCCAGCCGGATCCAGGGCACGATGACTTCCTCCAGCGCCAGGCCGCCGTGACAGACGGCCCTCCGGCCCGGCCGCAGGAAGGCCGTCCGCCCCGGCGCCAGAAGGAGGTGGACGCCCTCCGGCAACCCCTCCGGCGTCCAGGCCAGGGCCTGGGGGAACTGTTCGTGGGCCTGTTGGCGGAAGCGCGGGTCGGTGTATATCCGCACCCGCTGACCCGGCTTCTCCACCAGGACTCCCTCCCGGGGCACCCCGATGCCAGTCCCCTCAATGTTCCCGTGGTCGGCGGTGAGCCAGCAGGCGAAGCCCGCTTCCCGGAGCCGCCGGACCGTCTGGGCGAGCATCCCCTGCCCGGCCCACTGCCGGACCTGCTGGTGAAGCCCCGCCGTCCCCAACTGCATCCCGTGCATCATCCGGTCCACGACGGTCAGGACGACGGCCAGGGCGCGCACCCGCCGGTCGGCCAGGGCGTCCTCCAGGGCCGGGGGGTCGGGGTCCCGCAGGTAGAGAACGGCGGACGGGGGGAGGCTCTCCCCGTCCCAGAATTCCCGCCAGCGCCGCTCCTCCGCATCGGTCCGGTTCCAGGTCTCGGGAAATCGGGCGGGGCGCCGGCCCGCCAGCAGGGCCTGACGGGCCACGGGCGTCAGGGTGGGCAGGCAGGCGAAGAGGGCCCCTTCCTCCAGCGGCTCCAGCCCTGCTTCGTCCCGCAGGACCAGCCACTGGTCCCAGGCCAGGCCGTCCACCACCAGCAGGGCCAGACGCTCCGTCCCCTGCCGCAGTCGGTAGGCCAGGAATTCCGCCACCCGGTCGCCGATGAGGGGGGCCGGGATGGGGGGCCAGGAGGCCAGTCGGGCGTAGTGGGACCGGAGCCAGCGGGCGAAGGCGTCCTCTATCCGGTCGTGGAGGTGCTCCAGGTGCCGGGCCGTCTCCTCGTCCAGCGTCACCTGGAAGCGCAGTCGGACCCCCTCGGCCCAGGAACGGGCGAAGTCCAGCCAGTCCCGGTGGGGACTCTCGGGCCCCGGAACGGTGGAGTCCAGGAGGGCCAGCAGGCGCCGGAGCCGTTCGGTCGCGTAGGCCGCCGGGTCAAAGTAGACGCCTGCCTGCATCCACCCGTACACGGGGTGGGGCTCGGCGAGCCGCACCGGGCGCAACCGTCCTTCCAGAAACATGGTGTCCAGGCGGACCTGGACCTCCCGGTCGTCCAGGGCGGGGAGGAGAGGGGCGGCGTCCTCCGGCGGAGGGGCGGAGGCGACGGGGAGCCCCTGCCGGGCCAGGTATCCGGGCCAGACCGCCTCCAGGTACCGGCAGAAAGCGGCCTCGTCCCGCAGCCACTCCTCCAGGGGAAGGGAAGCCAGGACCGGCACCGGTTGCCATGCCGCCAGCAGTTCCTGGTCCAGGGATGGCGGCGGGTAGCGTTTCCGGTCGTGCCGCTGGAGGAGGTAGCGGACCAGGTCGGCGGGGGTGCGGATGGCCTCGGGGTCCACGCCGTAGAGGTGCTCCAGCAGGTAGCGGCGACTCCGCCGGGGGCCCAGCCGCTGCGGGGGAGGGTGGGCCTGGTAGACGTCGTAGAGGGCGGCCAGAGCGGCCCGGTCGTGGCGGGCCAGTTCCTGCAGGACCGGATAGGCCAGGTGGGGGAAGAAGGTGTAGAGGGCCAGATTCCGCACCTGCCGCATCCCCCCGGCCCGGGCCAGGAGGTCGTAGGGGAACGCTTTGGGGTCGTCGCCGGGGAGGCGGACCAGCAGGCGCACCGGCTCGCCGTCGTCCCAGCGGGAGCGGTATTCGGACTCGTAGGCGTGGCGGAAGGCGATGGGGTCCGCCGGGTCCAGGGTCAGGAGGTGGACGGGCGGGTCGTGGGCGTCCAGCGCGGCCCGGCTCTCCGGCTCTGCCAGGAGGCCGTCGGGGTCCAGGGCCAGGGTGAGGAGACGGTCGGGCGACAGGGCCAGCGCGTCTACGATGGCGCGGAACCAATCCTCAGCCGGCATCGGTTGTTTCTCCCAGCCAATCGGAGAGGACCAAACGGAGGAAATCGGACGCGGATGAACACGGATGGGTACGGATAAACACGGATTTTACCCCTGAGTCCCCTGCAGAAAGGTCATTTCACCGCCGAGACGCAGAGGTTATGGGAACTCTGCGCTCCCGGTGTCTCTGCGGTGAGTTTTTGCAGATGGACCCTATTATACATCGGGCGCTCTTTCGGGCAACTGGATGCAGGGCCACTCAGGGCTTATCAACGCTCTAACATTGTGGTAGAATAGAGGCCAAACGCCAGGGTAGGAGGTGGCAGCGATGGGAGACGAACAAAACCAGGGGAAAGGGTTGA
>JAPYWT010000409.1 GCA_028276215.1 Thermoflexus sp.
TGGGTCTCCATCGCTCCCTCCTCTGCGCGCGGCCTGTATTTTAACACACTCTGGGAGAGTTGCCAATAGCGGATGTTTTGATATACTTGCATCCACAAGGAGGAGCGCTGTGAAACTGTCTGTCATTATGCCGGTCTACAACGAAATCAGCACCATCCGGGAGATTATCCGTCGGGTGCGCGCGGTCCCGCTGGTCGTCTCCATCGGTTACGGGCCCCAGAACGGGGAAGTGGTCCACCTGGAGCGGGAAATCGTCATTGTGGACGACGGCTCCACCGACGGGACGCGCGAGGTTCTGCGGGAGTACGAGGGGGAGCCGGACATCCGGGTCATCTATCACGAACGCAACCAGGGGAAAGGCGCGGCGGTCCGCACCGGGCTGGACCACGCCACCGGCGACATCTTCATCGTCCAGGACGCCGACCTGGAATACGACCCCCGGGACTACCCTGCCCTGCTGCAGCCCATCCTGGAAGGGCGCGCCCAGGTGGTCTACGGCTCCCGCTTCCGGGGTGGCCCTACGAAGGCCATGTTCTTCTGGCACATGGTCGGCAACCGGTTCCTCACCCTGGTCACCAACATCCTCTACGACTCCATCCTCACCGATATGGAGACGGGGTACAAGATGTTCACCCGCGAGGTGGCCGGGAAGTTGCGCCTGACCGAACGGGGCTGGGGGTTTGACCCGGAGATTACGGCCCAGATTCTCCGCCACGGCTACCGCATCTACGAAGTCCCCATCTCCTACACCGGGCGGGAGTTCACCGAGGGGAAGAAAATCTCCTGGAAGGACGCCTTCACCGTTCTGAGGACCCTGTTCCGTTGCCGGTTCCAACGGATGTAGGGGCAGGGCTTGCCCCTGCCCCAGGGGGCAACCGCAAAGGGGCAACCGCAAGGGTTGCCCCTACATGGGACATGGACGCCAATGGGGGCTGATCGCCGCCACATCAGGGCCTGGCTTGCTGACGGTGCGGCCATCCTGGGCCTGGGCCTGCTGGTCCTGCTGGCCTTCTGGCCCATCGGCCCGGCCGGACGGGTGATCGCCGGGGGCGACCTTTTCCTTTACTTCTACCCGTACTGGGCCGAGGCGGCCCGGGCGTTGCAGGCCGGACGGTTGCCCCTCTGGAACCCGTACCTCTTCATGGGCGTCCCCTTCCTGGCCAACAGCCAGGCCGGGGTCCTCTACCCCCTCAACTGGCCCTTCTGGCTTCTCTTCCCTCCCCACCGGGCCCTCCACTGGAGCGTGCTCCTGCACCTGTGGCTGGCCGGAAGCGGGGCCTACCTCTATGCCCGCGCGTCCCTGCGCCTGGGGCATCTGGGAGCCTGGACCGCCGGGGCGGCCCTGGCTCTGGGCGGATACCTGGGCGTCCAGATAGAACACATCAACCAGTTGCAGGCCCTCTCCTGGCTCCCCTGGGCCCTCCTCCTCTTCGACCGGACGGTAGAAGATTCAAAAACCACAAAGACACAAAGACACAAAGCATCATTCATTGGTCATTCTGTCATTGGTCATTCTGTCATTGATCATTCTGTCATTGGTCATTCTATCCTTTCCTTCGTGTCTTCGTGTCTTTGGGGTAAGCACCTCTACGGGCTGGCCGTCGTCATCGGGTTGATGCTGCTGGCCGGGCATACCCAGTCCGCCTTCATCGCGCTGGTCGGGCTGGGAGCGGTGGCCCTGATCCCCCGGGCGGATGTGCCCCTGGGCCGCCGACTGGGCCTCCTGGCCGGGGCGACGGCCCTGGGGGTCGTACTGGCGGCGGCACAACTCCTCCCCACGCTGGAATTGGCCCGCCACTCCGTCCGCAGCGGCGGGCTTCCCTTCAACGAACGGGTCTCCTTCTCCCTTTCTCCCCTCTACCTGGCCCGCGCGCTGCTGCCTACGTACGGCCAGGCCGTCGCGCCGGAACATCTGGAGTACGTCGCCACCCTCGGCGTCACCGGCCTGCTCCTCGCCCTTCACGCTTTACGTTTCACGTTTCACTCTTCACGCCTCACGTTTCACGTTTCCCGTTTCCCCCCTCCCCTCCTCCTCTCCCTCCTCGGCCTCTTCCTGTCCCTCGGCCTCTACAACCCCCTCTACCTGCTGCTGGCCCGTTTCGTGCCGGGGTTTGCCCACTTCCGCGCGCCGGCCCGCTGGCTGGCCCTCTGGGCGGTCGGCGCGGCCCTGCTGGCGGGGGCGGGAGTTGAGAAGATACAGGATAAATCCTGTGCTACGTGTACGTGGCGCAGGATTTACCCTGCGTTCCTGGCACTGTTTGTTCTTTTCCTCTGGGGTGCGCTGGGCGGCCGGGCCGACCGGCTGACGGTGGCCCTCTGGCTGGCGACGGCCGCGCTGGGCGGGGCGCTCCTGGTCCTGGGGCGCCGTTTCCCCCGCCCCGCCGCGCTGGGCCTGACCGCGCTGCTGGTGGCGGAACTCCTCTTCTCCGCCCGCGCCCTCCCCCACGCCCGCGCCACTGCCCCGGAGGCCTACACCTCCCTCCGCCCCGCCGCCGCACATCTCCTCGCCGCCGGGCGGGGGCAAACTCCCCCGGACCGCTTCCTCAGCCTCTCCGCCCTGGCCTTTGACCCCGGCGACAAGCCGGAACTGGAAGTTATCTACGGCCCTCAGTTGAGCCGGGACGCCGTCTACAGCCTCCTCATCGCAGCCAAGCATCGGGAGGTCCTCTCCCCCAACCTGCCCCTGGCCTTCCGTGTCCCGGCGGTGGACGGGTACGACGGCGGCCTCCTGCCGCTGGCCCGCGCCGTCGCCCTGGAGCGGGCCTTCCTGCCTGAGGAGACCGTTTCCATTGACGGACGGCTCCGGGAGAACCTGCGCGCCATCCCCGACGGCCGCTGGCTGAGCCTCCTCAACGTCCGCTATATCATCACCGATAAAGTCTTTGATGCCTGGCTGGACGACGTCTTCTACGACCTGCAGTTTGGGGCGGACCTAACGGCGGGGGAATCGGCGGAGGTGGCGTACATCCCGGCCTTTGAGGCCACAGCGCTGGGGCTGGTCAGTTACCTGGACGGGGCCGCCGCGCTGCCCCAGGGGACCAGAGTTGGTGAGGTGACGGTTGCCTTAGCCGACGGCGCGTCCCTCACCTTCCCGCTGCGGGCCGGGGTGGAGACGGCGGAGGGGATCCACGGGCCGGAGGTGGCCCACGCGCTGGCCCCTGTGGGCGGTCACTTCTGGCCGG
>JAPYWT010000410.1 GCA_028276215.1 Thermoflexus sp.
AGATACAAAATAAAAAATTCTTTGTGCCTCTGTGTCTTGGTGTGAGAAACGGATCTCTGAATCTGGATAAGGAAACAGGCCTATGGAAACGGTACTCTGGATCATCGGATTGTTGATTGCAGTTGGTGCGGGGATTGGGATTGGATACTGGTTCGCCTCATCCCGCAAGGGGAGTGTCCTCCGTCAGGCTCAGGAGGAGGCCCAACGCATCCTGGAGGAGGCCGGGAGCGAGGCCCAGCGCACCGTCCTGGCGGCCCAGGACCAGGCCATGCAAATCCGCAGCGAGGCCCAGGCGGAGATAGAGCGCTGGCGGAACAACCTGCGCCGGGAAGAGGAGCGGCTCCAGCAGCGACGGGAGAAACTGGACCAGCGGCAGGAGGCGCTGGACAAACGGGAACAGATGTTGAACAAGCGGCAGAGCGCTCTGGACCGGCAGCGGAACGAACTGGAGCGGCTCCAAGAGGAGCGGACGAAGGCCCTGGAGGAGGTCGCCCGGATGAGCCAGGAGGAGGCGCGGGAGGAACTCCTGCGGATTGTCGCCGAGACCACCCGTCAGGAAATGGCGCGGGTCATCCGGGAGATTGAGCAGGAGGCCCGCGAGGAGGGCGAACGCCGGGCCCGCAAAATCCTCACCACCGTCATCCAGCGGATGGCCGGCGAGCAGGTGGCCGAACTGACCGTCTCCTCGGTGGACCTCCCCTCCGACGAGATGAAGGGCCGCATCATCGGGCGGGGCGGACGCAATATCCGCACCTTTGAGCAGGTCGCCGGGGTGGACGTCGTGGTGGACGACACGCCGGAGACCATCACCATCTCCTGCTTTGACCCCGTGCGGCGGGAGGTGGCCCGCCGGGCCATGGAGCGGCTCATCACCGACGGCCGCATCCACCCCGGCCGCATTGAGAAGGTCCTGGCCGATGCCCAGAAGGAGGTGGACCAGCAAATCCGGGAGGAGGGCGAGCGGGCGGTCTACGAGAGCGGCGTCGCCAGCCTCCATCCGGAACTGGTCAAACTGCTGGGGAAACTCCGCTTCCGCACCAGTTACGGGCAGAACCAGCACGCCCACGCCATTGAGACGGCGAAACTGGCGGCGATGCTGGCGGCGGAACTGGGAGCCAACGTGGAGGTGGCCCGACTGGGCGGCCTGCTCCACGACATCGGCAAGGCGGTGGACTTTGAGGTGGAGGGGACGCACGCCCTCATCGGTGCCGAAATCTGCCGCCGGTACGGGGTGCCCGAGGAGGTCATCCACTGCATTGAGTCCCACCACCACGAGACCGACCAGCAGAGTCTGGAGGCCATCATCGTGGAGGTCGCCGACGCCATCTCCGGCGCCCGCCCCGGCGCCCGCCGGGAGAGCCTGGAGCAGTACATCAAGCGCATCCGCGCACTGGAGGAGATGGCCTCCTCCTTCCCCGGCGTGGCCGAGACCTTCGCCATCCAGGCCGGGCGGGAAATCCGCATCATCGTCAAGCCGGAGGAAGTGGACGACCTGGGCGCCATCCAACTCTCCCGCGACATCGCCCGCAAGATTGAGGAGAGTATGGAGTACCCGGGCCAGATCAAGGTGACGGTCATCCGGGAAACCCGCGCGGTGGACTACGCAAAATAGCGGATCGCGAATCGCATATCGCATTTGAAAACAGGACACGGATCAACACGGATTCTACGGATAAACATCCGTGACTTCCCTGCAAAAACTCACCGCAGAGACGCCGAGAGCGCAGAGTTTTACATCAGTATAATCTCTGCGTACTCTGCGTCTCGGCGGTGAAATGACCTTTTTGCAGGAGACTCATCCGTGAAAATCCGTACTATCTGTGCCCATCCGTGTCTCATTTGGCGAATGGGGAATTCGGGCCCTGCCTGATCAACAGCAATATACGCAACGAGCGATTCGCGATCAGCGATACGCGATCAGCGATACGCGATCAGCGATTTGCGATACGCGATACGCGATTAGCGATATGCGATATACGCTTCGCGCCAACCTGATGCTGCTGGGAGCGGCGCTGGCCTGGGGAAGCACCTTCGTCCCCTGCAAAATCGCCGCCGCATCCCTGGGGACGTTCTTCTTCAACGGCCTCCGCTTCCTGCTGGGCGGACTGTTCGTCCTGGCCATGGCGGGGCGCCGTCTGCGGGGCCTCTCCCGGCGGGAAGTCGGCGGAGGCGCGCTGGCGGGGTTTGTCCTCTTCGCCGGCGCCGCTTTCCAGCAGGCCGGGCTGGCCTTCACCACCGCCGGCAAGGCCGGCTTCATCACCGGCCTCTACGTCGTCCTGGTCCCCCTGCTCCTGACCCTCTTCTGGCGTCAGCGGTCGGGGTGGAACGCGTGGGTGGCTTCCCTGCTGGCATCGGTGGGCCTCTTCCTCCTGAGCGCCGGGGGCCGCCTCTCCCTGGCCCCAGGCGACGGCCTGGTGCTGGTCTCGGCGGCCCTCTACGGCCTCCACGTCATCCTGATCGGCCAGTGGGTCGGGCGGATGGAGCCTCTCCGACTGGCCGCGATGCAATACCTGGCCTGTGGGCTCTACAGCCTGGCCCTCGGCCTGACCCTGGAATCTCCCTCGTGGGAGGCGCTCCGGCCCGTCTGGTGGACCGTTCTTTACACTGCCGTCTTCTCCGTTGTTGTGGGCTACACCCTCCAGATGCTGGGCCAGCGGGACGCGCCCCCCACCGTCGCGGCCGTCATCCTGAGCCTGGAATCCGTCTTCGCCGCCCTGTTCGGCGGACTGTTCCTGGGCGAACGGCTCGCTCCGGCCCAGTGGGTCGGCGGCGGACTGATGCTGGTCGGGATGGTGCTGGCGCAGGTGCCGGTCAGGCGGCCTGCCGGGCTTCGCCCTTCGTCACGCCCAGCATACACAAAATCGCCAGCACAAAGAACGCCGGAGTGACCAGGAAAATCGTGTTGTAGTTGCGCCCCGTCAGGTCAATCACCCACCCGTTCAGGATGGGCCCCACCACGGCCGCCAGCGTCCCCGCCACGTAGTAGAGCCCCGTATACGTCCCCAGGACCTCATCGGAAGTGGACGTATCCACCACCATTGGCAAACTGTTGATGTTCACCAGCGACCACGCCAGGCCACCCAGGGCCAGCAGCCCGATAATGACCGGGACGATGGGGGTGAAGTAGGCGATGACCAGCACAATCGTGAAGGCCACCAGTCCGAT